>NZ_LDNX01000029.1:0-10301 GCF_001027955.1 Kocuria sp. SM24M-10
AGGGCCGAGGGGGGCACTGATTGATCAGTCCACGAAACGGGGTCAACCCCAGTCGTCGAGCTGCATCCCCACACCCCCATGGAGTGGACCGCGACCTACTACCCCCTGATCACCACCACCACAGGCAGCAGAGTCCACATCACCATGGTGTTGCCCCAACACCGACTACCCTCCCCACCACTCCGCGCCGAATCACATATCAGCACGACAGCTGGAAACGCGCCTCGCCGAACCCGACGCCCCGGAGGCTGGTGTGGAGCCGAAGCCCTGAGATACCCCGTGATGTGCCCGTAGACTGATCAATCAGTGCCCCCCTCGGCCCTTCTGTGGGTCGGCCTGCCGCGCAGGAAGCCTCCCCATGCCCCCCGTACCTATGCATCCCGTTCCCAGTTGTCCTGGCTCAGCCCCCGAGCGAACCCGGGCCTACATCGCCGCCCCGGTACCCCCGGAAGAGGGGTTGCTGTCGGCGTTGAAGTGGGCGTTCCAGCACCACCCGGAAGGCCGGTGGAACCGGATCGGGATTCTGGTGCCCACCCCTGCTTACATCCAGCATCGGGCGTTGCACCGCTTGCGTGCGCGCGGCGTCACGATCGAGGCCGTCACCGACCGACGGCCATTGGCCGGTTTCACCGGACCCGTCATCGCTTACGCCCCGGACCTGCCGACCCTGGCCGCCGCCGAGAAGCTACCCATCACCTGCGCGATCGTGGCTCTCGCCGCCGAGAACATCCCTCTCCGCCCGTGGGTGGATGCCTTCACCCCGAGGCATCTGGCCGGGCACGTCCTGACCCCGTTGGAGCCATTACTGCCCGATGCCACGGTGCGCCGGGCCATGGTGTACTTCACCCACCGCCTCGTCACCACTTCTCCCGCAGACGAGCCCTCAACACTTCAAGGCATCGCCGTGGGGCTACGTCGTCTGCAGGGCCAGGGGTGCCTGTTCACCACTGAGGAGTTGCTCGCTCTTGCCCTCCAATTGAACTGGGCCCCCCACGCTATCGGGCGGTTGCAGCACATGCTCACTGACGCCTTCCCAGCACCAGCCGCCTGATCCACAAGGCTGTCCGACTCCAGGCCGCGGTAGACATGAGTGTCTCGGCAGCCGCCGAGGCCAGGAACAGGCATCGACGCTGGCCGGCTGCCTGCACGGTCACCTCCTCAACTACGGGGCTAGGGGGGAACCCACACACCGGCAGCGGGTGAACAGCAGCCGCGGGGGCTGCGGCCACACACCATCACGCTTCGGGATCTATCGCTGGGCACCGTTCCTGAACAGCTGAGGTGAGCAGCTGAGGCGGGCAGAACTGCTGCCATCGGCTTCGGCATCGGCACACCGGCGGTGGGGTGGGCAGGCAGTAGTCTCTGCGAATGGCTGCTGCGTTCCCCCGCGCAGTGGTGGCTGCCTTCGTCGGAAGACTCCTGTTGTGGATTCCACCTTGCGTTTCCTGTCCATCCGCGCCCTGCACGACAGCGAGCTGCCCGCCCGCAGACGCGCGCTGCTGAATCAGCTGCCGCTGTCGATCACCACGGCCTTGGTGTATGCGGGTAGCGCGGTGTTCCACACTCCGTTGCTGGCCAATCCGTTGGTGTGGTGGTCCGCCGGGTTGATCGTCCTGCTGCTGCTGGCCTGCGTGGTCGTGCCCTGGAATCGGTTGCCCGCTCGAGCCGTCCTGGTGATTCCCGTGCTGGATTTCGTGCCCATCGGCTTCCTGCGAGAGGGGATGTACCCCGAGGTGACCGGCACCGTGATGATGCTGTTGTTCCCGGTGCTGTGGCTGGTGACTTCCGGGCTCGTTCCGTACGGAGCCGCCTTGCTGGGGGCTGCCATGACACTGGTCGTGGTGTGGGTTCCGGTGTTCCTCTCCCCGGTTCCGGTGACCGGTGATGCGCTGACCGGCCCGTTGCCGGTTCCTCTCCTGGTCCTGGCCATCGGTGCCACGGTCCAGGAGATCACTCACCAGCTGCGCGTGAAAGAAACTCAGCTGCGCGAGGCCCTGGCCACCACCGCCCACCGCAAACGTCTGCTCTACACGGTGCTGGACTCCATCAACAGCCGCGTTTTGGCCGTGGACACCGACGGCCGCCCCCTGGTGACCAACTACGGGATGCTGGCCGACTACGCCGGGCAGCGGGTGGCCCACGGCGCTGCAGCTGAGGCGTCGCTGCCGGCGATGTACACCGAGTCCGGGCGGCCGCTGGCCTCCGCCCAGCGGCCTATCGCCCGTGCGCTGGCCGGGGAGTCCTTCACCGACCACCTGGTGCGCTACGGGGACGCCCCGACCCAACGGGTGCTCTCCGTGTCGGCGCGCACCCTGCACAACAACGAGCAGCAGCCCGAAGGTGCGGTGCTGTCCTTCCACGACGTCACCGAGCTGGTCAATGCCCTCAACGCCCAGGAGGAGTTCGTCACCGGGGTCTCCCACGAGCTGCGCACCCCGCTGACCTCCATCCGCGGTTACACCGAGCTGCTCACCATGGACGAGACCCTGCCCGAGACCACCCGCAGCGGCCTGGGAGTCATCGAACGCAACACCGAGCAGCTGCAGAACCTGGTCGATGACCTCCTCGGCGCCGGCAACGGGGCCACCGACCTGCACCCAGCACCCACCGACCTCATCGCACTGCTCACCGCGGCCACCGCCGCCGCCGCACCCCGGGCAGCATCGGGCGCGGTGACACTGCAGACCCAGGCCCCACAGACCCTGATCGCCCACTGCGACCCGGTGCGGATCGGTCAGGTCCTGGACAACCTGCTCTCCAACGCGATCAAGTACTCCCGCCCGCACAGCACCGTCCATGTCCTCGCCACCCACCACCAGGACAGCGCACGCATCCAGGTCATCGACCAGGGCATCGGCATGGGACCCGAGGACACCGGACGGGTCTTCGAGCGCTTTTACCGCAGCGCCACCGCCAGGATGAGCACCATCCCCGGACTGGGCATCGGGCTGGCCCTGTGCCGGGAGATCATCGAGCAGCACGGCGGGACCATCACCTGCCACAGCACCCTCGGCGAAGGCACCACCATGACCATCACCGTGCCGATCAACCCACCTTCAGCCACGCCCGCCTCCGGTGGTGCCTCCACCACCGACCACGACCCGGCACCAAACATCCTGGTCTGATCCAGCCCGAGGTCTCGGGCGTCCACGCTGGGCAACCAGGCACGCAGCAGCACCGCCCCGACCGCCCAGTCCTGGTCACAGCGGGCAGGTCGCGCAGTGCTCGAACGGGAGTGAGGCACACCACCTGTGGTGTTGCCCACGAACCTCCCTGCCCGGGTCCTGGCCGTCGGTGCGCTGTCGACAATAGGGTGGCGGATCGTCCGCCCCTGTTGCGAAAGGCGCCGCCTCCCATGACCAGTCCGTCCCCGAAACCTCCTGCTGGCCCGTCCACATCCATCACCGAGCTGGCCGCAGGTGATCACATCCAGGCCTGGACCGCAACGGCCCTGTACTGCTCGGGCACCGTGGAACTGCTCGACCCTGACCTGGGGGTGCTGTGGCTCCGGGAGGACCGCATCGGGGCCCGCCGGCTCCTGGACACCGAGGAGCACCAGATCCACCACCACCCCGCGCCCCCCTCACCTCTGCTCTGACCCCCAGCGGCCCAGCACAGAAGGAGCACTGCTCGGCGCAAACTCCACCGCCCGGGGGTGCACCATCGGTGGCGGCCCCTACGAGCCTCCGATTGTCCCTGCCGGCACATCACCGGCAGCGCGCGACATCACCGCCGCCGTGTTCCACCGACCGGTGCCACGGCCATCCCCAGCCGCTACCCCGGCCGGGAGGTACGGACCGGAATCACGATAGGAAGTTGCCTTTCGATCAAGAAACGATAACGTTGACACATCATCTCATCCGTCCGGTCGAGGGGCCGGCAGGTATGAGATGGCTCGTGCCGTGGACTGCAGCCGGGGGGGCTGGAGCCCGGTATCGAGAGGAATGGCCGTCGCCCCGGTGGGCAGCAAGCCTGTGCTATCAGGCCGGTCGCCCGGGGGGGGGCGACTGCAATTCCCTCCGGGGCGGCGCCCGTTCCACACCCGACCGAACCGACCGCACTGATCGTCATGGCCATGGTCCTTCCGCCCCCCCCTGCTCTGGTCGTTGCAGAACGTCGCCTCCAGGGGCTCGGCCGGGGCCGTGCCCAGGTGTCGAGTTCGCCCACCCCCCCCTCAGGCCCCGCTTGCCCTCTGGCATCGAAGGAGAACGCCCGTGCACCATGACCTGACCGCCATCGCCGGGCCCGCCACCTTGCTGGACCCCGCAGCCCGGGCAGCGCTCTTCGCCGCCCTGCGCCCGGCCCTTGAGGCCCTCGCCGGTGAGGCCGCCGCCGACCCCGGGCTCTCTGCCCCGGCCCGGCGCGTTCTGCGGGCCGTGACCCGCACCCGCAGTCAGGACACGCTGACACTGACCGATCTCGCCACCCGCTCCTCCACCGCCAAGGCCCGCCTGCCAGCCGCCCTCATCGAGCTGGAAACCACCGGCTACCTGACCCGCCTCGCCGCTATCGCCCCACACCTGGCCGTGACCCTGCTCAGTCCTCCTTCACCACCGGCAGACAGCACCGAACCCCAAGCGTCCGACCGGGCCGCCGCAGCCTAGGACAGTCGCCTCGCCGACCTGTTCATCCCCGCAACCCCATTGATTCACTCATCTGACCAGCGCAAATGCTACAGTTTTCATGAAAAAGGTAAGCCACCTTACTTTGCGGATGCAACACCCTTGGTGATTCAACGGTCGTGACCTATGACCTCGACTGCGTAGGGCCGGGGCATCCACCACATGACGCTGCGCTACGACGGACGGGGGTCCGGCGGCAGCCACTTCAGGGGGACCACCTGCCATGACCGAACCACACCGACACACCAGCTCGACCACCCCGAAATCCCCGGAGTCACCGGGGGCCTCGGAGGATTTCCGCCGCGACCAGTCCCTCCCGGGGGCAGGGACTTCTGCTGCGCCGGGCAAGCGCCGGCTGGTGGGCATCGATGCCGCCCGGGGGGTGGCGCTGCTCGGACTGGCCTCCATTCACATCCTGCCGGCCTGGGATCCGAGCACCTTTCAGCCCACCGCGCAGTGGACGGTGTTCGCCGGCCGATCCGCGGCGCTGTTCGCGCTGCTGGCCGGGGTGAGTCTGGCCTTCTCCTCCGGCGGGCGCAGCCCACACACCGGGAAGGCCATGGCCGCCACCCGGGCCGGGGTCGCGGTGCGGGCGGTACTGATCACCGTGATCGGGTTGAGCATCAACACCGTGGCCCTGGGCGCGTTGGGCCAGGTCGTGCCGGCGGTGAACATCCTGGTCTACTACGGGGCGTTCTTCCTGCTGGCCATTCCCTTCCTGGCCTTCTCGCCCCCCGTGCTGTTCGTCATCGCCGGAGTGAGTGCGGTGATCACCCCGGTGCTGATGCAGCTAGCACGCGATGCCGCACCAGCGGCCACCGCGGTCAATCCCGGGTTCGGGGACCTGGTGGCCCAGCCCGGAACGAGCCTCGTCCAGTTGCTGCTGACCGGCACCTACCCGGCCCTGCCGTACCTGACCTATCTGCTGGTCGGGCTCGCCCTCGGCCGCCTGGACCTGGCCGATGTCCAGGTGCAGGTGCTGCTGGTGGTCTTCGGGGTGATCCTGGCCGTGGCCGCCTGGGTGACCTACTGGGTGCTGATCCTGCAAGCCGGGGGCTACGACCAGCTCATGGCCCACAGCCCGGCCCTGTCCGAGGATCAGATCGATGAGGTCATCGTCTTCGGCCCGGACCCGGCCCTGCCCACCACCACCTGGTGGTGGCTGGCCATCCCCGGTCCGCACACCAATACCCCTCTGGCCCTGCTGCACGGCCTCGGCGCCTCGATGGCCGTGCTCGGCGGGTTCCTGCTGCTGGCCCGCCGCCTGCAGGGCTGGTTGCTGCCCCTGAGCGCGATGGGCTCGATGACTCTGACCCTGTACACCACCCACCTGCTGGCCCTGTCGACCGAGGTGCACTACGACCAGCCCTACCTATGGTTCGTCCTGCACCTCCTCATCGCTGCCGCCTTCGCGCTGGTCTGGCAACGATTCCTCGGACAGGGCCCTCTGGAACGCCTCATCGCCCGCGCCGTGTCCGCCACCCGCCGCCGGGTGCTGGCCACCCAGCACCGGACACCCTGACCCCTAGCCTCGGTGACGTACCGCACCGGATCCATCACCAAATCACCGCGCACGGACTCAGCCACTTGACCGCAGGGCTAACTGACCGGAACCGATCGGCTGACTGTCATTGCCGTTCCGGTCGGCCTCACCCGCCCGTGGACACGTCGAAACCGTATGTGCCCGTATCCGACCAGGTCACTGCGTCCACCGGTCGGCAGGTATCGAGACGCCATCACTTGTCAGGAGTGGCCGTACCAGCTCTCCGGGCATGAGATGCATGCATCTGAAGTGGATTGTCTTCTGCAAAATTACCGTCTGGTAATTTGCTGACTGCACCGGCTCATATGCCGGTGCAGTAACCCCTAGGAACCGTTCCCCGGCGGGCGGGGTTGCTTTCCGTGCTTCGGCGCGGGGAAGCGCTCCTGCCCTCTCCCGGGCAGGAGCGCTTCGTTTCATGGGGCAAGAACATGGGTGGTGTGCCACAGCCGGCCAAGCTCCTGACCGCGCCGAGCTCGAGGAAACGTCTCATCGCCGGATGCCCCAGAGACAAGATGACGTAAGCGCCCGGGGGGCGAATCCGTACTTCCCGGCTCAGCCCTGGCCGTCGTCTTGTCCGGACACCAGGTGGGCGGCGTGTTCGCGCAGGTACTCCCGCAGATAGGGGGCTTCGAAGTCGACCAGGCCGTAGCCGGCGGAGCGGATCATCCCGGCCTTCAGTAGCCGGTCGCGGTAGACGCTGGCGTACCGGCTCTCCCGGCCCATCCGCCCGGCGATCTCCCCCAGGCGGGAGGGCCCGTTGTCCCGGGCCATCATGACTAGGAACGTCCGGTCCACCGCGGAGAGGTCCGCCAGGGCCGGGGCGTGCACCAGGGCCCCGAGGCGGGCTTGGGCCGCGGCAACCCCGGTGGTGACGTGGTCGGGTGTGATGGGGCCGGTACCGGCTTGGCGCCAGACGTGGTAGCCGACCAGCTGGATCATGAACGGGTATCCGTCGGTGGCTTCGGCGCATGCCATGGCCAGCTCGTCGCTGATGGACCGGCCGGCGGCGGCGATGATCTCGAGGAAGGAATCGGCGACCTCGGCGACCGGGACGTCGGCCAGCAGGGGGCGTTCGGCCCGGCGCAGGAAGGTGGTGGGCCGTCGGTCCCCGGCCAGCAGCTCTTCCACCGCCCGTGGCAGTCCGGCCATGATCAGGGCGATGCGCCGTCCTTCCCGGATGAGCATCTGGATGTCACCGGCCAGCACCTGCATCTGGTCCAGGTCCAGGCTGTGGATCTCATCGACGGTGACGCACACCCCGGTGCCGTGCTCCTCCAACGCCTCCAGCAGATCCGCCAGATCATCGACCCACACCCGCAGCTCCGGGTCCGCATCGTAGAACTCCCGACCGAGCTCGCCCACCGGTGTGGTGATCTTCCAGCTCGTCGTCCCTGCTACACGGTCCGGGGCGCCGAGCTCCTGCCGGTACCTTCTGGCCCGGCGGGCGATCCGCTCCAGCATCCCGGGTCCGGCGGTGGCGTGGATGACGACCCAGCCGTTGCGCTGGGCCACTTCGCCCAGTTCGTTGAGCATCACCGTCTTGCCCACACCCCGGGCCCCAGTCATCAGCTGCAGCAGGTACGGCGACCCCGGCCCGTCATCGATGGACTCCTGGAAGGCCTCCAGAATGGGCCGGCGACCGACCAGCAGCGGCGGAGTGGCCCCGGCGGTGGGCTTGAACGGATTGGGCACGGCAACCTTCCCGACGTTTGCTCCCTTTAGACCTCTTTAATTCTTTTAGAACTCTACCGTGCGGGCGACGCGACTGACCCTGTCCCGTCTGTCACCGCGCCCCGCACTGCCGCGCCATTGGGGCACTGCTAATCTCCGAAGTCGACCACGTGCCCCTGCCATCGAGAGGCCGACCGCGCGGCCAAGCTCGGACTTTAGGGTGTTGGCTGCCCCTACAGTCAGTGCAAGCGTTGCCTGCCCAGCGCCCGAGATGAGTAGATCGGCTTCCTCTCACTGACTCAGTGACCATAGTGGCCGGCCCACCGACGAGGGTCGGCCACAGCTTCCCAAATCCCGACTCGAAATCCAGGACTCGATACGCGATGACTCAAAAAGCTCACAACAGCCCAGTTTCGAGTCACCCCGGCCGGCTGCTCGGCTACGCCCGAGTGTCCACCACTTCCCAGAACCTCGATGTGCAGCTGCGCGCGCTCACCGAGGCCGGTGTGCCGGCGGAGCTGGTCTTCACCGACAAGATCAGCGGCACCCAAGCCGACCGGCCGGGCCTGGCCGCGCTCATGGCCGAGGCGCGGGAAGGGGACACCTTGGTGCTGTACTCCCTGGACCGGCTGGGGCGGTCCCTGGTGCACATGGTCACCACGATTGACGAGCTGATCCGCCGCGGGGTGGCGCTGCGCAGTCTCACCGACACCATCGACACCACCACCCCGGCCGGCCGGTTCCAGCTCAACGTGTTCGTGGCGATGGCCGAGTATCAACGCGCACTGATCGTGGAGCGCGTCCAGGACGGGCTGGAGGCCGCCCGGGCCCGCGGGGTGCAGCTGGGCCGGAAGTCCCCGATCACCCCCGAGCAGGTGCGCGCCATCCACCGGCTGCACCGGGCGGGGCTATCCCACTACAAGATCCACCGCCGCGTCGGGGTGTCCAAGGGAGCAGTCGGCAGAGTGCTGCGCGGAGAGATTAAGTCCCTGGCGCATGTGAGTCTGGAGCTACCCGAAGACGAGATCGACGTCTGGGACGCCGAAGCACTGGCGGCCACCCATGATGCCCCCACACCGAGAGGAGACCGCTGATGCCCCGCCTCGTGATCCTCTACCTGCTGTGGTGGGTGCGGCTGTTCTACCGCATCGGCCACGCGATAGCGCACTGGGTGCTGCGCATCATCCCCATGCCCTCCGCACTGCGCCACCGCGTGGCCGGCGCCGTGGCCATCACCCCGTATTTGTTCTGGGTGTGGACCGTGGTGGGCATCAACGACAACACCTGGCCGGCGATCGCAGTGGGTGCCGTGCTCACGGGTCTGCTGTTGCTGCTGGTCCACCGAGCGGAGGCCCGCCGTGCAGTCGTGCGACGTTGAGCGCTTCTACTCCCACGTCTTGAAAGGCCCGGAGCCCGACTCGTGCTGGTTGTGGCTCTTTCATCGCCCGATCGGCCATGTTCTCCGACCGGCTGCCCAACAACAGGTGCGTGGACGGCTCCAGGGAGGCGTGCACGCACAGCGGGACGTCGCACCAGTGCAGCGCAGTCTGCCCCTCGATCGCGCCCAGCCCGCCGTGGACGGTGGCCAGCGCGAAGCGGTGAGCGGCAACGGCTCGCTGACCGTTGGCGGTGGGGAGCCAGAAGCGGAGAACATGGCCGATCGGGCGATGAAAGGCCGGATGCCCTCGGCCACCGCCGCCCGGTGGCGCCGACTGACGAAGGCCGAACGCTCCGCTCGCTCTCGGCATTTGCGCGAGGAGTTGAAAACCCGCGGGTGGGACGAGGACGTGGTGCGCGAGCTCGTGCACGGCATCGACCCTGATCACCCCACTCTGTTCTAGTGAAAGGTCCACACATGAAGCACTGAGGTTGTCCCCCTTCGGTGGACGTCCTTGATGGTCAGGCCTGGTGCCTGGCAGGGAGGATGTTCCTGTGGGAGCCAAACGGAAGAGGTACACGCCCGCGTACCGGCGTGATGCCGCGCATCTGGTGATCGACACCGGGCGCCCGATCGTCCACGTGGCGAAGGAGATCGGTGTCGGAGAAGCTCTGCTGGGTCGTTGGGTCGCGATCGAGAGGGCCAAGATGGACGACCCGCCCTCAGCACTGGATACCGATGAGCGGGCAGAGCTGGAGCGGTTGCGCCGTGAGGTGGCCGAGCTGCGGATGGACCGGGAGTTCCTGAAAAAAGCAGCCGCCTTCTTCGCGACCGAGAACCAGAACCGGTGAGGATGTTCGAGCTCATCGACGCGGAGAAGGCCGACTACGAGATCACCCGCATGGCCGAGCTGCTCGAGGTGTCCCGGTCGGGCTACTACGCCTGGCTGGCACGTCGCGAGGGGCCGCCGGGTCCCTCGGCTGTGCGACGGGCCCAGCTGGGCCAGAAGGTGCTGGCCGCCCACACGGCCTCCGACGGGGTCAACGGTGCGCCGCGGATCCTGGCCGACCTGCGCGCTGTCGGGGAG
>NZ_LDNX01000003.1:0-13125 GCF_001027955.1 Kocuria sp. SM24M-10
GGCGGTCTCCACCGCGGCGGCGGCCTCAGCGGCGGCGGCCACGGCGGCGTCCAGCTGCGCCTGCGCGTCGGCGGTGACACCGGCGGCCAGATCCACCTCGGCCTGGGCGGCATCGGCCTCCTCCTGGGCGACCCCCACGGTCAGGGCCGCATCGGCGGCAGCAACCACCGCGGCATCCAGATCGGCCTGGGCGGTGACCACCGCAGCGACCGCGGCCTCCACGGCCGCAGTGGCCTCCTCCACGGCCAGCTCGGCAGCGGCGATCGCATCGGCGTCCCCATCGGCCACCGCCGCGGTCAAGGCCACCGTGGCATCGGCCAGGGCCGCCTCGGCATCGGCCTGCACCCCCAGTGCCGCATCCACCGCGACGTCAGCGGCAGCAACCGCGGCATCGGCCTGCACCTGAGCGTCCAGGGCGAGCTGCAGCTCGCCCAGCTCCACCTCCAGGGCGGCCTGCGCCTCGGCCTGCACCGCCGCCGCCGCATCCAGGGCGTCCTGGGCGGTGCCGACCGCCGCGTCGGCCTCGACCTGGGCAGCCAGGGCCGCGTCCACGGCGTCCTGGGCCGGTGCGAGCCCCGCGTCGGCCTCGACCTGAGCGGCCAGGGCGGCCTCCAGGGCCTGCTGCGCGGCAACCGCGGCCTCCAGATCGGCCTCGGCCTCCAGCACCGCCTCATCAGCTGCCGCCAGCTCGGCGTCGGCCTCGACCTGCGCGGCCAGAGCGGCCTCCAGATCGGCCTCGGCAGCGGCGACGACCTCGTTGTAGGCGGCCACCTCGGCCTCCAGCACGGCCTCAGCCTCCGCCAGGGCCGCGTTCGCCTCATCCAGCTCGGCCTGGGCGGCGTCCCGGGCCGCCTCAGCGGACTCGATGTCCACCTCAGCGGCGGCCTCCACCGCAGCCTCCAGCTCCGCCACCGCCACCTCCAGGGCGGTCGCGGCGTCCAGGGCCGCCTGGGCCCGGGCATCACGCTCGGCCTGAGCGGCCACCACGACGTCGACGGCGGCCTCGAGCTCATCGACGAGCTCAGCCTCGATCCCGGCCTGCTCCAGGCCCGCCTGCATCGCAGCATCGGCGGCCAGGCACTGCGGGTCACCCACCGCGGCCGACGCCGGGGCAGCGGTGAGGAACACACCACCAGAGGCCAGTGCGGTCGCGGTACCGGTGGCGAAAAGCTTCTTACCAAGGTTCATGATCGCTCTTATCTGATACTGGGCAGCCCCACCTGGGGGAGAGGACGCCACGAACGGGGGGTACCGAAAGCAAACTTTGCTTTCGTGTAGACCACTGTACGAAAGCCCAGGCGCTGTGGGTCACTTAGGGGGCAGATGACGTCCATGAGACGCGAGAAAGGGTGCTGTTCCGGGCCTTCACCAGGAGATACGGCCCCACCTGCCCTTTCCGGAGAGTGCCCTCAGGTGCAGGACGTCCCCTGGTCAGGGGACGTGCCAATAGGGATTCTTCGAGATAGGGGCTGATGGCCCGTTAGCGAGCCCGGGCAGGGCGCCGTCGCCGGAAAGCCCCTTGGTGGACGGCTGTATCGCGGCGGTTGTCGCAGGTCGTGGAGCGTCACACGCCCCATTACGGGTAATTCGGGCCACTAGGGTGGCCCTGGCCCCCCACTGCTATCGACAGAAGAAGTGCAGCGGAAGGACAGGCTCCCATGGACGCACCCCAGTCACCCCAGGCGCGGGACGCGGTGCTCACCACCGCCAACGTCGCCGACGGCCAGGTGCTCACCGGCCGGGACATGGACATAGGTGGGCTTTGCCGGGTGGTCACCACGGTCATCGACGACGATGCTGTGCTTTACGGAGAGTTCACCGTCGATGCGGAGCTGCTCCACGTCCACGACCCGGGGCAGGTGCAGCATCACCCGGCTGCCCTGTGCGGGATCGTGGAGGACTGGGACGGACCCCACGACGGCACGGTGACCTTAAGCGCCTACGTCTATGTCCACACCCACGAACACGGCGCGCTGGGACTGAGCTTGCCGGCAGCCCTGCAGGTGCTCAACGACATCCGCCGGCAATGCGTGTCCTACCTGCGCAAGGGAACAGCCCAGCCGTAAGGGGAGTGTCCCCGCTCTGCTGAGCGGGGGCACTTCGGCGCCCAGTGGGGGAGGTCGGTCTCCTGTCACGTGGGCCAGGGGCGCCCCGAGGCCAGCAGAGTCTATGTTCTCAGCTGCAGGCATGGTCGGCGGTGGGAAAGCTGTGTTCGGTGGTGATGGGGGGCGGGCCCTGCCAGTCGGGGGATGCGGCAGGGCCCGTCCGGTGTCATCCGCACGGGGGATGCGGGCACCACCGCCGCAGGAAATGCCCGGACCAGGAGCTCTCCGAACACGGAGAGACTGAGTGGGGGACTGATCGCGAACCATCTGCGGCGGTGGCCTCACGATACGCCCTATGTGCATGGGTTTACATGGGTGTTGTTGATGTGACGACTTCCCGGGAAATGCCACCGAACACCTGAGCAGGAATGGTGTCCGCCTCGTCGATCAGTCCACACTGGGCCCCCGGGGGTGCAGTGCTCACACCATGGCCTTCGGGGGAGGGGCCGGGCGCTGCGCCCGGCCCCTCTTGCCCGCAATGACCGCTCACGAGACCCCGCCTTTTCATTTTCCTGGTCTGCAGACCGAGAGGGAGTCAGTCGCGAGGTCCTTTGTCTCGTGCAGGAGAAGCCGGCCCACCGGCCATGCTGCTCCCCGGCTGTCAAAACATCGGCATATCGGGATTCTTGATGTGCTGGAGACGAAAGCGCCCCCGCCCGCAAGAGGGCAGGGGCGCTTCGGTGCGCCGTCGGCGCACAGCTAGGCGTGGTCGGACTGGGCGACGGGCGCCTCCCCCCAGAGGCGCCCTCCGAACCTGTTCAAGCCCCCCGGCTCGAATGGCCTAGCCGTTCAGAAGCCAACGCTCCAGGTGCCAGGAAACCCAGTGGCCGTCTCGCATCACGGACAAATTGCTCTGACTAGGCAAAATAACCCGCTGCCCGCTCCCGAACAGAACGCTCACTCCAGCGAAGCATCGACACCGTCCCCCTAACTTGGGACAAGGCATAAACCCTTACCCACGTGCGGCGACATCTACACAAGGTGCCTGGACTGGACCTGGATTTGGGTGCGATGTCCTGCGGCGGACAAGACAAAGAAAGGCTTTTCGGGGCAGGCACTCAGTGGGCTGCGTAGTAGGCGTCCTTGATGGTCTGGTGGATGCGGCCGCGGTCGGAGACTTCGTGGCCGTTTTCCTTGGCCCAAGCGCGGATCTTGGCGGTGTCCGGATCGCCGCTGGAGGCGCGGGTGCGGGCACCGCGAGAGCCCCCGCCGCGGGTGGTTTTGCGGCCGGTGGCCACGAAGGGGCGCAAGGCTTCGCGCAGCTTCTCGGCGTTGGCCTGGGAGAGGTCGATCTCGTAGTCCTTGCCGTCCATAGCGAAGGTGAGGGTGGTGTCGGCGGGTCCGCCGTCGAGGTCGTCCTCGAGATGCACTTCGACTCTCTGGGCCATGGGTGGGGATGCCTTTCGGATGAAGGGTCGTAAAACAGCGCTGTACTGGCGTGCGGCTGGTCAGGAGTTGTCGGTGGTGTCTTCGCCGGCTGGGTCGTCCTGGGCAGCGATGGTGTCGATATCTTCCATCGGGTCTGCGGTCTTGGCGTCTTGGGCCGGTGCCGTGGACTTGGTGCGGTTGCCGGTGATGACCGTGCCTTCCTGGGTCAGGTCCACGCAGAGCATGCCGTCCTCGATAAAGGGCTTCCATCGCCTGGTGGCAGTGGTATCGATGCCGTAGTGCTGTGTAAAGGCGGTGGCCGAGACGATGGCTTGGCCGGGGCCGCGCTTGGAACCGTTACGGACCGCATAGGCGTGCGGGGAGGAGTCATCGGCGGCACGCAGGGCTATGATCTGCCGTTCCCGGTCGTAGAGCAGCTCCACCGTCTCGGCATTGTCCACCAAGTCGTGGGCGGCCTTGTTCAGCGAAATCACACCACGCTTCTGGATCGTGACGCTGGGCGCCTTCGCCAGTGGAGTCATCCTCTTATCAAAGACCTCGAACGGCATGCTTTCTCCTATAGTCAGCGAAACCAGGGCAGGGTATGCATCGTATTCATTGCATTGTATGCCTGCATGCTCACTGTGCTCGTGCAACGATGCGTCTTGGAAGGCAAGGGATACGAGACGTCTCGTCCGGGAAATTTGCGCCCGCGAGTTGTGACTGTCGACGGTAAATGGCGGTGTTCTGACAGAGGTATTTGGCGGCCGTGGTGCTGCTGTGGGCTCAGAGGTAGCTGCAGATTTGGGCGGGATCGCACTGGGTGGGGTCGCCTTGGGAGGCGGCCTGGTAGTGCTCGGCCGCGGAGGCCCGCAGGGCGGTGAGCTCAGCGATGTGCTGGTCGAGGTCGGTGAGTTGCTGGGCGAGCTGTGCGGCTACGTGGGCGCAGGGGGCCTGCCCGGCGTCGCGGATCTTCAGGATGTTCCGGATCTCGGCCAGGGTGAGTCCGGCGGCCTTGCTGCGGCGGATGAACTGCAGGCGGGCGAGGGCCTCGGGTGGGTAGTCGCGGTACCCGTTGGCGCCGCGGTGCACCGGGGGCAGCAGCCCGTGCTGTTCGTAGAACCGTAGGGCTTTGGTGGTCATGCCGGCGGCTGCGGCCGCTTCACCGATCCGCACGGTGCACCTCGATCCTGGACTGTCGTGTGGCTTTCCACGGTAGAGGAAGGCTCCAGGGGCAGGGCACTGCCTGCCCCCGGAGAGGCCGGTGGTCATCCGGGTTCGGTGCGGGCGCGGTCGGCCTCGACGGCCTGCCAGGTCTTGCGCGCGGCGATGAGCACCGGGTTCCACACCGGGGAGAACGGCGGGGCGTAGGAGAGGTCGATGTTGAGCAGCTCTTCCACCGGGGTCTCGTGCCACAGCGCCACGGAGAGCACGTCGATGCGCTTGGCCGCGCCTTCTTCCCCGACGATCTGAGCGCCGAGCAGTCGCCCGGTGCCGCGTTCGGCGATGAGTTTGGTGCGGATGGGTTTGGCCCCGGGGTAGTAGCCGGCCCGGGTGGTGGAGTCGACCACCGCGGTGACGGGGTCGAACCCGGCCGCCTGCGCCTCGACCTCGCCGAGGCCGGTGCGTCCGACTTCGATGTCGCAGATCTTGGTCACGGCGGTGCCAAGCACTCCGGGGAAGGTGGCGTAGCCGCCGCCGAGGTTGATCCCGGCGGTGCGGCCCTCCTTGTTCGCATGGGTACCCAGCGGCAGGGCCACGTGGCGTCGGGAGACGCGGTGGAACTTCTCCACGCAGTCCCCGCCGGCCCACACCCCCTCGATCCCGGTGCGCAGCCGGCGATCCACGGCGATCGCCCCCGTCTCGCCCAGGGGGATCCCGGCGTCGGCGGCCAGGGTGGTGTTCGGGGTGACCCCCAGGCCGAGGATCACCAGATCGGTGGGGATGGTGGCCTGGTCGGTGACCACGGCGGTGACCTTCCCGGCGTGGGTGTCGAAGCCGGTGACGGTCTCCTCCATCCGCACCTCCATCCCGTACCCTTCCATCGCGGTGGCGATGAGCGCGCCCATGTCCGGGTCCAGGCCCGGCAGCGGGGCCGGGGGGCGTCCGATCACGGTGATGTCCACGCCCCAGGCGCACAGGGCCTCGGCCAGTTCCAGGCCGATGTAGCCGGCCCCGACGACCACCGCCCGGCCCGGCCGCTCCCGCTCCAGGACCGTGCGCAGGGCGATACCGTCGTCGAGGGTCTGCACGCCGTGGATGCCGGCCGCCTCGATCCCGGGCAGTGGCGGGCGGGCCGGGGTGGCCCCGGTGGCGACCATGAGCTGATCGAAGCCCTCCCAGGCCTCCCGGCCGGCGGTCAGGTCGCGCACGAGCACGGCGCGGCGGTGGAGGTCGATCTCCAGGACCTCGTGGCCGGTGCGGGCGTCGATGGCGTGGTTGTCGCGGAACTGTTGCGGGGTGCGGGCGATCAGCTCCGTGGTGTCGGCGACGTCCTTGCCGATGAAGTAGGGGATCCCGCAGGCCGAATAGGAGGTGTAGTGGCCGCGTTCGAAGGCCACGATCTCCAGCTCTTTCTCGGGCAGCTGGCGGCGGGCGGCGGAGGCCGCGCTCATCCCCGCGGCGTCCCCGCCGATGACGACCAATCGCTGGGCCATGGGCTTCCCCTTTCGTGCAGCGCCTCGTGAAGCGTAGTCCTGCGGCCGTGCTCGATGTTCAAGGCCCCCGGCTCCACCCGTGGGT
This sequence comes from Kocuria sp. SM24M-10, assembly GCF_001027955.1. Taxonomy (NCBI): domain Bacteria; kingdom Bacillati; phylum Actinomycetota; class Actinomycetes; order Micrococcales; family Micrococcaceae; genus Kocuria; species Kocuria sp. SM24M-10. The sequence goes on from NZ_LDNX01000003.1 coordinate 6,216, forward strand.
GGAGGCCCGGCCCGCTCGAGGCCGCTCCTCAGGCGGCGCAGCAGGAGAGTTTGGAGACGTCGGTGCGGAAGGACTGGGCGGCGATCTTCAGGCCCTCGGCCATCGTCAGGTACGGGCACCACAGGGTGGCGACCTGGTCCACCGTCATGCCCGCGGACAAGATGTAGACCCCGGCCGCGGCAAGCTCCCCGGCGTCCTTGGCCACCGCGGTGATGCCCACGATCCGCCCAGTCTCGGCCTCGGCGACGATCTTCACGAACCCCCGGGTGTCACGGTTGACCAGCGCCCTGGGCACGTACTCCAGGGGCAGCACCCGGCATTCACACCGGAGGCCGGCTTCCCGGGCCTGCTGGTCGGTCATCCCCACCGCCGCGATGGCCGGGGAGGTGAAAGTGACCCGCGGCAAGTGGGTGTAGTCGATCTGCTGGCCGGTGCGGTCGAAGGCGTTCTCCACCGCGGTGACCCCGTGGGCCGAGGCCACGTAGACGTACTGGGGGTGCCCGGTCACGTCCCCGGCCGCCCACACCCTCGGATTCGAGGTCGCCATCCGGGCGTCGACGAGGATCTCCCCGTGGGCCCCGGTGTCCACCCCGACCGAGCCGAGGCCCAGGTTCTCGGTGACCGGACGGCGCCCGACCGCGACCATGAGCCGGCCCGCCCGCAGGGTGTCCTGCCCGCCCGGGCCCGTGACGGTGGCCACCACCTCCCCGGTGTCCCGGTCGGGCGTCACGGAGGAGACGGTGGCCCGGGGGATCACCCGGATGCCCTCCTCGGCGAACACGCCCCTCAGGGTCCAGGAGACCTCCGGTTCCTCATGGGAGGCCAGACGGGACCGCACGACCATGGTCACCGCCGTGCCCAGGCGGGCGAAGAGCTGAGCTTGCTCCAGGCCCACGTACCCGCCGCCGATGATCAGCAGCGACTCCGGCACCTCGTCCAGTTCCATGGCCGTGGTCGACGTCAGATACTCCACCTGATCCAAGCCCTCGATCTCCGGGACGATCGGGGTGGAGCCGGTGGCCACCAGGTAGTGGGCCGCCCGCACCCGGCGGCCGGAACCGTCGGCTCCGGTGACCTCCAGCACCGGATCCTCGGCCGTTCCGGTGAACACCGCTTCACCGGTGGCCAGTTCCCAGCCGTAATCGGCGATCAGATCCAGATACTTGTCCGAACGCATCCCTTCCACCAGCGCGTCCTTACCGGTGATCAACCCGGACATGTCCACCCCGGCGGCCGACGTGCTCAGACCAGGGAACCGTCCTGCGGCGTCCAGCGCCACGTGGCGCGCCTCGGCGGCGGCCAGCAACGCCTTCGACGGCACGCACCCGGTGTTCACGCAGGTGCCCCCGACCGTGGCACGCTCTACCATCACCACTGATTTGCCGAGATTGGTGGCCCGGATCGCGGCGGCAAAAGCACCACCGCCGGAACCGATGATCGCCAGGTCCACCTCGTGCGTTCCCGTCTCAGGCATGACCGGCCTCCGTAAGTCCGTGATGAAGGCCCCGACGGGCCGTCTGTGTGCTGTGCTGTGCTGTGCCCAGCCTGCACCTTCCCCTGAAGAGGAAGGTCAAGACGTCACCGCGGCAATGTCCGGTGCACGTCCGTATGTGCCCCAGACCCGGGGGCCCTTTCGAGGAGTCGCTGCCAGAGGCGATTGCCTGGCCGGTGGATCTCAGGAACTGGTGGCCGGCCCGTGTGCTCAGTGACCGATCAGGAGTGACTCGCGGGCGGCTTCGACCACTTCGGGGGTGACGGTCTCGAGCTGGTTGATGTCCAGGATGCGTTTGATCTGGGTGAGGAGGCGGTCGACGAGACGGAAGTTGCCGCCGGTGATCCGGGCGACGGTGGCGATCGCGACCGCCTGGGTGAACTCGTCATCGGTGGCGAGTCCGTCGGTGTGCCAGCGACGGTTCAGGACGGCGGTGAGCTCTTCGGGGGTGAGCTGGCGGTATTCGTGGGCGAAGCCCACACGGCTGTAAAGCTGGGGGTAGCGTCCCAGGCGCTTGTCGATACCGGGCATCCCAATGAGGATCACCCCGATGGTGTGACGGTCGTAGTAGTCGCGGACCTGTTCCAGTCCGGTGGCCTTGAGCCGGTCGGCCTCGTCGATGATGAGCAGCTCAGTGAGCCCGGAGGACCGTGATTCGGGGTTCACGAACGGGTCGACGCGGCCGTGGCGGTGGTAGTCGATGGCGTAGGAGATCTGCTGGCAGGCCCGCGGCAGTGCTTGGTCGACCTGTCGGGGGCTGGCGGTGACGGTCGGAGTCCACAGCGCGGTGCGGGCCTGGAGGACTTGTTCGGGGATGGGGCCGGGCTCGCGGTCCTCGCCCAGGTCTCGTTGCCACTGCTCCCATTCCGGGGCCCCGGCGTAGTGGCGGGCCGAAAGCGTCTTGCCGACCCCGGGTGGACCCCAGCACAGGCCGATGTAGCGGTTAGTGCGGACAGTGTCGGCGAACTCGGTGAAGCGGCGGTGCTCCCGGGTGGGCAAGAACGCCGGTGCGCCCGGGGGCGGGGGTGAAGTGAGCCCGTTGATCTCCCCGAACGTGCCGGAGAGGAAACGCCGACCGTCGTCGCCCTTGCCCAACAGGCTGCGGGTGGAGTCGGGCTCAGTCGGTGGCATAGGTCCGCAACCGATGTCGGGGCGCCGGCTCCGCCGGGGGGTCTGCCGTCGGGCCCGGCGCCGGGGCCGGTGGTGGTGCCCAGCGGTCGTCGGCGGGCAGGGCGTCGGCGAGGCTGCGCCGGGCGCACAGCTGCTGCTTCAACTCCTTGCGCCGGGCGCCCCGGGCCTGCTGCAGTTGCTGGAGGGTGATGGTTTCGGCGGCCAGTTCGGGGGCGATCGCCCGGCACAGGTAGGTGTCCTGGTGGTAGACGCGCACCTCACCGGCGTCGCGGGGGTCGTAGCGGATGGTGACGGTCTCGGAGACGTAGGCGGCCAGCACTGGACAGATGTAGCGGGTGCCGTGGAAGCGGATGCCGTCGCGCTGGACGATGCGGGTGGTCGCAGCGGTGAGCAGCAACAGGTCGAGATCTTCCGGCCGTGCTGGGGTGTGCGGGATCCACCCGGCCCCGATCCAGCGGGCGGCCGGGGCCTGTCCGGTCTCGGAGTGCACCCGGGCGTGGTAGTCCTCGATCAGGTAGCGCTGGACCACTGCGTCGAGCTCCTCCAGGCTCAGGGCGGGTGGTGAGGTCGGGGTGCCGCCGGTGCCGTGCGGGATGTGCCCGGGCAGGTGCGGGAGCACCTCGGTGGTGATCGTGCCGTAGAAGCGTTCGATCTTCCCCCTCCCCTGCGGGACCCCGACGCGGGAGTGGATGAGCCGGATGTGGGTGTCCAGGCAGACCCGCTCGAGCCGGGTGCTGGTGAAGTCGGCCCCGTGGTCGCTGTAGAGCACCTCGGGCAGACCCTGCACCGGCCACCGCGGGTCGGCCTTGGCCCGCACCGCCTGGTGCAGGGCTAGGGCGGTCTGCTCCGCATTCGGGGCGCCGGTGAAGACGGTATAGCCGGCGACCGCGCGGGAGTAGTCGTCGAGGATCACGCTCAGCCACGGCCGCACCGGGTTGCCCCGGTGGTCGAGGATCTGGAGATCGAGCAGGGTGTGGTCGGCCTGCCACTGCTCATTGGGCCTCACCGCCGACCGCCGGTGCACCAGTTCGTACCGGTCCCGGTAGGCGGTGTCTCCTTCCAGGGCCAGGGTGCGCAGCCCGGGGTCGATGGCGGCGATCACGCTGCGCACGCTCGAGTAGCTCGGGGGCGCCCAGCCGCGCTCCGGGGCCAGATCGCACACCCGGCGGTGGATGAACGTGGTCGTCGGTGCCGGCCGGCGCAGCGCCAGGGCCTCGATCACCGCGATCAGCTCCTCCGGCAGCTTGCGGTGGCCGCGGTCGCTGCGGGCCTGGCGTTGCAGCCCGGCCGTCGAGGAGTCCGTCCGGTACTCGGCGGCCCAGCGCTGCAGGGTGCGGACCGAGACGTGGGCGTGGGCGGCGAGCCGGGTCAGTGGCACCCCGTCGTCGAGGTGTTGGCGCAGCAGTGCTGCTTTCTCCTGAGGACTCAGCTGCACCACCACCATCACCCCACGGGGATCAGTCCACCGGACCGCGGTCGGGCTCGGGTTCGGCGGCGGTGACCGGTCCGGCCGTCACCGGCTCCGGCGGTCGGGGCGGGAGGTGGCGGTAGAGGCTGGTGCGGGTGATCCCGGTCTTGGCCACGATCTCGGCCATCGTGTGCCCGGACTCGCGCAGGTGCACCGCGTAGGCCAGCTTGTCCGGGTCCACCACCGAGGGCCGCCCGATCCGCCGGCCCTTGGCCGTGGCCACCGATCGGGCGTGGGCGGCGCGCTCGAGGGTGTAGGTGCGTTCCATCTGCCCGAACAACGCCAGCAGCACCACCGCCAGCTGAGCCATCGGATCGTTCGGGTTGGTCGAATCCACCTTGATCGGATCCGCCAGGTTGCGCACCCCTACTCCTCGCTCGGCGAGGTCATGGATGAGGTTGAGGGTGTCGCGCACGGTGCGTCCGAGCCGGTCCAGGGTGTGCACCACGATCACGTCACCCTCCCGGGCGTAGGCCAGGGCCGCAGCCAGGCCGGGGCGCTCCGTGGTGGCCCCGGACTTCTTGTCCACATAGATCCGCTCGGGCGCGATCCCGACCTGCCGGAGGGCATCGATCTGCCGGTCGAGGTCCTGTTTGGCCGTCGAGACCCGCGCGTAGCCCAATTCCATGCGCCCAGCGTACCGGAAGTCGGCTCCGTACGGTCTAGATGGCACTGAGTTCTAGGACTAACTTCTGGCACTCAAATCGATATCCATAGTCCCCGAACGTGGATCTCGGCGCCGACCGTCCCACTACCTAGGAAGTGGGACGGCCAACGGGGGCCGGTCAAACCAGTGCTCACCTTGATCCGGACCCGTGGATGTCTGTCTCCTCATGGGGACGCCGAGGCGGCCATGTTGTGCGTAGCCGAGCTGATGGCGCTCAGGTGGTGGTGGGTGCCTCCGGGCCGGGTGGATCCGTCAGCACAGCACCTGGGCGCGCATTTTTTCCGGATAGAGCGTCCGGGGCTCTGGATGCCGGGAACCAGATCTGGATCAAGGCCCACCCCACGGCGGTCAACGGCACGGCCAGCACAGCGCCCACGACGCCGGAGAGAATCGCTCCGCCAGCCAGGGCGAGCAGCACTACCAGTGGGTGCAGGCTCAGTGCTCGACCCAGCACCATGGGTTGGAGCACCCTTCCGTCGAGCTGGTTGATGGCCACCACCACCGCCACGACGACCAGTGCGACCACGGGGCCGTTGGCGACCAGGGCCACCAGGACCGCGACGGCACCGATCAGAGCCGCTCCGACGATCGGGATGAATCCGCCCAAGAAGATCAGCACGGCCAAGGGCAACGCCAGCGGCACCCGCAGCACCACGAGGGTCACTCCGATGACTACCGCCTCAAGCAGGGCCACCAGGGCGGTGCCGCGCACATAGCCGCCCAGCACGTGCAGGGTCGTGGTACCCGAGGTCAGTAGCTTCTCCAGGTTCTCACCGTGGAAGCGGCACAGGAAGAACGCCCAGATCTTGGCCCCGTCCTGGAGGAAGAAGTAGAGGATGACGGCCACCAGCACCGCTCCGGTGATCACCTGGGTGGCCGCGAAGATGCCCAGCAGCGCCCCGGCGCCGAACTGGGGGCTGGACGTGAAGTCCACGACGGCGGTGATGGCCTCGTCCAGGGCCTTCTGGCCGATCGGGATCGGGCCCGCGACGATGAACTGACGCAACCGTTCCAGCCCACCCACCGCGGAGAGCACCAGTTCGTCCCATTCGCTGCGCACGGCGAAGACGATGCCGGTGACCACTCCGCCCAGCACCACGATCGCGGCCAGGAAGGTGATCCAGGTGGCCAGCGCCCCGGGCACGCCCCGCCGGCGCAGGAACCCCACAACAGGGTGCAGCGCCGCGGCGAGGATCAAGGCAATCAACAGTGGGATGACGACCAACTTGAGCTGGATCAACCCGTAGACCACCACGACGGTCGCAGTCAGCAGCACCAGTCCCTGCAGCGCACGTATGGTCGCCCGCCCCAACGCATCGGCCCACAGATCACGGGCGTGCGAGACGCTGCGGTGGCGAGGGCTCGTCATGGGAATCCGCCTCCCAGAGATCCTTCGACGACCTGGCTTCAGGATGCGCCCGAGGACAGCGATTGCCAAGCACCGGAAGTCACCGAGGCCATCCGAAGACTCTCGGGACGGCGCCGGGACGGGCCCTCGATCATTGTCCCGTGACTGTTTCGTGGAGGCTCGGTAGTGCCGAAGCCGCCATTTATTTCCGTCAGAAGGCCGCCATTAACCTCCAACAGCCACACGTTCCTCTCGATAAGTAGCGGTGGTGTCCGGTGAGGGTTCCCCTTACGGGCATGCGATCTGGGCTGACGCCTGTGACCGAGCGTTCAGTGCGCGCTGTATAGTTCAGTCCATGCTGACTATTGCTTCGCGTCTCGACGTGATGAACCGCCTGGGTCGTGCACTGGCCGACCCCACTCGATCCCGGATCATCTTGACCCTGCTCGACCATCCCGCTTACCCGGCGGAACTGGCCCGAGATCTGGACCTGACACGCCCGAACGTGTCCAACCACCTGGCATGCCTGCGCGATTGTGGGATCGTCGTCTCCGAGCCCGAGGGTCGTCGGACACGATATGAGATCGCCGATTCGCACCTGGCGCAGGCGCTGACGGCACTGGTCGATGCCACCCTGGCAGTGGACGAAGACGCCCCGTGCATCGATCCCGCCTGCTCGCTTCCCGGATGCGACGCAGCTGGGGAGGGCGCATGATCCTCACCTCGGTCTTGCAGGCGATGGGCCTGTTCGCAGCGACCAACATCGACGACATCATCGTGCTCTCCCTCTTCTTCGCGCGAGGG
>NZ_LDNX01000030.1:0-42152 GCF_001027955.1 Kocuria sp. SM24M-10
CCCTCGAGGGGCCCCACCGCACCCGGGGGCTCTTCCGTTGCGCCGAGGCGCCCGGCCTCCTGCCGGGCCGCGGCACGCACGTCGCGCAGGCGCCGCGGCGGGCCGCCGTGGGCCTGGTTCAGCCCACCTTGGTGAGGGGGGCGTAGCGCAGCAGCAGCCGCTTCTCGTCCCCGCCGAAGCGCACCTTGGCCACGGTCTTGTCCCCGGCCCCCTCGACGGACACCACGGTCCCCTTGCCGAAGGCCTTGTGGTCCACGGTGTCCCCGGCGGACAGGCTCGGGATCTCCTTGTTGGGCTGCACCCGCCCCGCCGCGGCGGCCCGGGACGGCGCCATCCGCTCGAAGGCGGCGTTCGAGGAGGCCGCCGCGCCCCAGTACGAGCCGCGCATCGCGTCCCGCTGCCCGGAGCCGCCGGCGTGCAGCGAGGAGCCCCAGGAGGCCGGGGCCGAGGATCCCTCGCGCTTCCACTCGAGCAGCTCCGCCGGGATCTCGTCGAGGAACGGGCTGGCCGGGTTGTACTGGGACTGGCCCCACATCGAGCGGAACTCGGAGCGGGTGAGGTAGAGGCGCTCCCGGGCGCGGGTCAGGCCCACGTAGGCGAGGCGCCGCTCCTCCTCCATCTCCTTCTCATCCGTGAGGGAGCGCTGGTGCGGGAACAGCCCGTGCTCCATGCCGGTCAGGAAGACCACGGGGAACTCGAGGCCCTTGGCGGTGTGCAGGGTCATGAGGGTGACCACGCCCTGGACGCGGGCCTCGGCGACCTCCGCCGCGATCTGCTCGGCGCTCGGCCCGTCCTCGGAGGACCCCGCGGGCCGGTTGGGGATCTGGTCGGCGTCGGCCACCAGCGAGACGTGCTCGAGGAACTCGGGCAGCCCGGCCTCGGGGTTGTCCCGCTCGAACTCGCGCACCACGGCCACGAGCTCGGCGAGGTTCTCCACCCGGGACTCGTCCTGCGGGTCGGAGGACCCGCGCAGCCCGGCGAGGTAGCCGGACTGCTCGAGCACCGCCTCGAGCACCGTGGCGGCCCCCGAGGCCTCCGCGACCGAGGCGAGGTCGTCCATGAGCTGGACGAACGCCTTGACCGCGTTCAGCGAGCGGGTGGCCATCCCGGGGGCCTCGTCGGCGCGGCGCAGGGCGTCCATGAACGAGATCCGCTCCCGCTCGGCGAGCGCGGCCGCGGCCCCCTCGGCGCGGTCGCCGATGCCGCGCTTGGGCTCGTTCACGATGCGCCGGACGTTGATGTCGTCGTCCGGGTTCACGATCGAGCGCAGGTAGGACAGGGCGTCCTTGATCTCCTTGCGCTCGTAGAAGCGGGTGCCGCCCACCACCTTGTACGGCAGGCCCACGCGCATGAGGATCTCCTCGAGCGAGCGGGACTGGGCGTTGGTGCGGTAGAACACGGCGACGTCACCGGGACGGTAGCCGTCCTCGTCCTGGAGGCGGTCGATCTCCTCGGCGATGAACCGGGCCTCCTCGTGCTCGTTCTCCGCGGCGTAGCCGGTGATCTTCGCGCCGTCGCCGGAGGCGGTCCACAGCCGCTTGTCCCGGCGGGCCTTGTTCTTGGCGATCACCGCGTTCGCGGCGGTGAGGATGTTCTGGGTGGACCGGTAGTTCTGCTCCAGCAGGATGGTGCGCGCCTGCGGGTAGTCCTTCTCGAAGTCGACGATGTTGCGGATGTCGGCCCCGCGGAACGCGTAGATCGACTGGTCGGAGTCGCCCACGACGGTCAGCTCGGCGGGCGGCACGGGGTTCGCCCCCGGACCGGGATCGGCGCCGGCGCCCGTGCCGACGAGCTCCCGGACCAGGGCGTACTGCGCGTGGTTGGTGTCCTGGTACTCGTCGATGAGCACGTGCCGGTACCGGCGCCGGTAGTACTCGGCGACCTGGGGGAAGGCCCGGAGCATGTGCACGGTCTGGCCGATGAGGTCGTCGAAGTCCATCGCGTTGGCCGCGCGCAGCCGCTCGGTGTAGCCGCGGTAGACCTGGGCCACCGCGCTCTCGAAGGGGTCGGTCTCCGAGACGCGGGACAGGTAGGTCTCGTCGTCGACGAGCTCGTTCTTCAGCGCGGAGATCCGGTGCTGGATGCTCTTGGGCGCGAAACGCTTCGGGTCGAGGTCGTGCTGCTTGGCCACGAGGGTGATCAGCCGCAGCGAGTCGGCGGAGTCGTAGATCGAGAAGGTCGACTTCAGGCCCACGCTGGCGGCCTCCCGCCGCAGCACCCGCACGCAGAACGAGTGGAACGTGGAGATCGACATCGACTTCGCCGACTCCCCCACCAGCTCGACCACGCGCTCGCGCATCTCGGCGGCGGCCTTGTTCGTGAACGTGATCGCCAGGATCTCCCCCTGGTGGGCACGGCCGGTGGCCAGCAGGTGGGCGATCCGGTGGGTCAGCACCCGGGTCTTGCCGGAGCCCGCGCCGGCGACGATCAGCAGCGGCGAACCGGAGTGCTCCACGGCGGCCCGCTGCGGTTCGTTGAGGCCCTCCACGAGGGCCTCCGCGGGAACGGCGCCGCGGCGCGGGGCCGCGTTCGCGGCGGGACGCGCCACGGAGGAGGAGGGCAGGAGCGGGTTGTCGAAGAGGTAGTCCATCGTGGTCCCAGTCTACCGAGGGCCGGTGACACCCGGGCCGGGGTGGGGAGCGGGCTCAGACGAAGTGCAGCTCCAGCCGGTGCCGCCCGTTGTCGTCGTCGACCCACAGCTCCGAGTCGGCCACGGTGACCCGGACGGGCCGCTGCAGCCGGATCTCGTCGTCGAACTCCGCGGCCCCGGCCTCACCGCCGCCGTAGACGGTGTCCAGCTGCCGGTCCGCCAGGTCCAGGTGGCGGATCGCGTCGTTGCCGGTGTCGGCGATCACGATCGACCCGTCGTAGAGGATCTGCAGGTCCTCGGGGTGGTCCAGCTGGGCGGCGTCCGCCGGCCCGTCGGCGAAGCCCGGCCCCGCCCGGCCCACCACCGTGCAGATCCGCGGGTCGCCGTCGGGCTTGTCCGTGTCGATCTCGATGCAGCGCAGGGACGAGGAGTCGCGGTCCACGAACCAGAGGGTCCCGTTGCCGTCCTCGGTGATCGAGACGGTGGCCGCGAACGTGGCCTGTCCCGCCTTCCCGTCCCGCTGCCCGGACTCCCCCGTGCCCGCGAACCCGTACAGCACGTCGGTGTACGGGTCCCAGCGGAACAGCCGGTGCAGCGACGGCACCGCCACGATCACGGCCGAGAGCTTGTGCGACCACACCATGTCCGTGATGGGGGCGCCGCCGAGGACGGAGCAGTCCACCGTGCGGCGCACCGTCTCGTGGTCCTTCTCGAAGAGCCTCAGCGCATTGCCCTCGGTCAGCCGCATGAGCAGGCCGTCCGGGAGTCCGATGGACAGTTCCATGACGGGCACCTCCGTGTCGTCCTCGTCGCGCGCCCGGTCGTCGTCGGCCGGACCGTTCCCCCGCGGGTCGCGAGGACCGGTGCGGGTGGCCCCAGCCTACTCCTGGGTCGAGCGCCCCGCGGGGGGACGCACAGCCGGACCGCACGCCCGGCCACCGGACGGATAATGGGGGCATGGCACTGACCCGGGCGCAGAAGGCACGCAAGCACGGCAGCACGGCGGTCGAGCCGCCGCCGCGGGGGGCCCGGCTGCACGAGGCGCGGCCCGGCGAGCTGCGGCCCGAGCCCGCCCGGTCGAGCTCCGGGCTCGTGGTCGGGGTGGCCGTGGGCGTCTCCGCGCTGCTGTGGCTGTACGTGCACGCGTGGGTGCTCCCCCAGTTCGGCGCGGCCGTCGCGGACGGCCTGCTCCTGCCCGAGTGGATGCCCGGCGGGTTCGACCAGGCCCACGCCGCACGGCTCGCCGTCGCCCTCGGCGAGGAGGGACGGGCCCAGTACGAGGCCGTGCACCGTTCCGCCGGTCTGCTGGCCCCGCTCTTCGTGGGTCTGGCGTGGCTGCTCCTCGTCGCCCTCCACACGGCCTCGCGCGCTCGCCGGTGGCTGCGCTCGGCGGTCGTGCTGGGCTTCGCGGCCGTCTCCCTGGCGGGCAACGCGGCGATCGACGCCGCGCTCGCGGACCCCGGCGACGCCTCGGCCGTGGCCACGGCGTCCGCCCTCGTGGTGGCCCGCTGGGTGCTGCTGGTGCTGCTGCTGGCGGTCACCGTGGCCGTGGCCGTGGAGGCGCTGCGGCGCCGGGCGCCGCGGCCTCCGGCCGGCGGCCCGGAGCGCCCCGGGGTCCTGCCGCGCTGAGCGGCAGGACCCGGGCAGCGCGACGCCCCGGACCGGGCGGTCCGGGGCGTTGCGGTGGTGCCCCCGATTGGATTCGAACCAACGACACCGGCTTTAGGAGAGCCGTGCTCTATCCCCTGAGCTACGAGGGCGACGCCGAACAGTCTAGGTGCTGCCCGGGAACCCCGCGAACCGTGCGCGTCTAGGATCGGTCGCATGCCCGTCTACATCGATCCTCCGCTGTGGCCCGCCCACGGGACGCACTTCTCCCACATGGTCTCCGACTCCTCCTACGAGGAGCTGCACGCCTTCGCGTACCGGCTGGGCGTGCCCCGGCGCGCGTTCGACCGGGACCACTACGACGTGCGGGGCAGCCTCTACGACCGGGCGGTGGCCGCGGGCGCGCGGCCGGTCGAGGGCCGTGAGCTCACACGGGTGCTCCTGCGCAGCGGTCTTCGCGTGCCCGCCCGGGCCCGCCCGGAGCGGATCGGCCGGGTGCTGGGCCGGCGCTGGGACGGCCGGTTCCCCGGTCTGCCGCGGCTCGGGGCGGAGCTCGTCGAACGGTGGGGGGAGCCCCACCGGCACTACCACGGCCGCTCGCACCTGCTGGCGGTCCTCGAGGCCCTCGACGAGCTGGCCGCCGGAGCCGGGCTGGACCGGGAGCAGCACGACGCCCTCCTGCTGGGCGCGTGGTTCCACGACGCCGTCTACGCCGGCCGGCCCGGGCAGGACGAGCGGGACTCCGCCGAACTGGCCGGGGAGCGCCTGACCGCGGCCGGTCTCGCCCCGGACGTGGTCGCCGAGGTCCAGCGCCTCGTCCTGCTCACCCTCGACCACGCGGCCGCGGCCGAGGACCTCCCCGGGGCGCTCCTGCTGGACGCGGACCTCGCCGTGCTGGGGTCCTCGCCCGCCGCGTACGCGGCCTACACCGCCGCCGTGCGCCGGGAGTACGCGCGAGTGCCCGACACCGACTTCGCCGCCGGGCGGCTGCGGGTGCTCGAAGGACTCTGGCACCGGCAGCCGCTCTACCGCACGCCGGCTGCGCAGCGGCGCTGGGGAGCCCGCGCCGCCCGCAACCTGGAGGCCGAGATCCGGCAGCTGCGCACTGCCGCGGGCCGGGGCGCCCCCGCCGACGTGGAGGTCCTCACGATCACGGCGGTGTGCCTGCGCGACGACGACGGCGCCCTGCTCACGGTGCGCAAGCGGGGCACGGACCGGTTCATGCTGGTGGGCGGCAAGCTCGACCCGGGCGAGTCCCCCGCCGAGGCGGCCGTGCGGGAGACGGCCGAGGAGGTGGGACTGGCGCTGCGCCCGGGGCAGCTCCGCCTGCTGGGAGAGTTCGAGGCCCCCGCCGCGAACGAGACCGCCACGTGGGTGCGCTCCACGGTCTTCACCGCGCCCCTCACCGGGCGCCCGGAGGCCCGCGCGGAGATCGAGGAGCTGCGGTGGCAGCCGCTGGACGACGTCTCGCCCGCCGCGCTGCCGGCCGATCTGGCGCCGCTGCTCCGGGAGCACGTCATTCCCGCGCTGCTGGGCCCCCCTGCGGATCGTCCAGCTCGCCCGCGGCGCGGTGCCGCCGGTGGAGCAGGAGCCCGGTGACCAGGCCCAGCACGATGCCGACACCGCCGAAGACGGACAGCCACATGGCGGCGTGGCCGACGAACGCGGCCACCACGAGGCCGACCACGATCCCGGGCACGGCGCCGCCGATCATGCCGTAGGCCATGTAGGCGTACTCACGGTCCAGGCTGGTGCGGGCGTTGCGGCTGAGGTCGGTGGCCATGGGCCCAGTCTATCGGCGCCGGGCGACGCGGGCCGGGCAGTGGCCGGACCGGTCGGCGGCGCGCACCGGGCACGGTGGGCGGGCGGCCGCCGGACGAGCAGCGGGTGCGCGGAACCTGTCTGGCCGACCAGGATCCGCGCACCCGAACCGATGTCCTCGCGTGCGGTCAGCGCACGCGGACGTAGATCGGGCCGGAGCCCACGTTGACGCTGTCGATGACCGTGGTGCCGCCGTTCCAGCCGCCGTGCACGGCCTTGCCGCCGCCGATGTAGACGCCGATGTGGGCCGAGCCCATGCCGCCGTCGGCGTAGTAGACGAGGTCGCCGGGCTTGGCCTGGCCGGCGGAGACCTGCGTGCCGAGGCTCAGATAGGAGGCCGGCCAGCCGTGGTGGTTGATGCCGGCGGCGCGCAGGGCGTTGGTGACCAGGGCCGTGCAGTCCTGGCCGACGCCGAGCTGGCCCAGAGCGGCCGAGGAGATGGTGGCGCCCTTGCCGGAGGCGGAGCTCTGCGGGGCGACGGTGCGCTCGGCCGCCGGGGCCGCCTGGACGGCCGGCTTCGGCGCAGGGGCCTGCTTCACGGCCGGCTGCGGGGCGGCCTGCACGGCGGGGGCGGCCGGCTGCGGGGCCGGGGCGGGCTTCGGGGCGGCCACGGGCTTCGGGGCGGCCACGGCCTTCGACGCCGGCTGCGCCACGGGGGCCACGACAGGGGCGGCCTGCACGGCGGGGGCGGCCGGCTGCGGGGCCGGGGCGACGACCGGCTGCGCCGCCGGCGTCGCTGCCGGCCGCTGGACGGTCTCGCGGGCCTCGGGCTCCGCCTTCTTCTCGGCCGCCTTCTTCTCGTTCTTCTCGGCCTGCTTCTTCTCGGACTCGTCCTGGGCCTTCGTCACGTGGGCGACCGGCGCGAGGGAGACGGTGGGGGCGGCGGACGGGGTCGCCGCGGCCACGGCGGACAGCGGGGCGTCGGCGGCGGCCTCCTGGGCCGGGGCCTCGTGCGCGGAGACGGTGGTGGCCAGCGCCAGGCCGGAGAGGGCGGCGACGGCGGCCACGGTGCGGGCCCGGCCGGTCAGGAGGGAGGCGACGCCGGTCGAGGAGTTCAGGTCACGAGTCATGGGGGTTTCAGCAGGCTTTCTGGAGGGCCGGGCGAACCTGCCGGGAGACTGCGGTGACAGCACGGATCACCCCGCGCGCAGGCGCGCGGGGTGATCGATCTCCGGCAGCGCGGCCGTCCGGATGCGGAGGGCCGCGCACGGCGGGGGGAACGGAGGAGGGCGTCCGAAGGCGGACGGGGCGCACGGCGTCGGGGAGGACGGATGTGCGGGGGGGGGGGACCCGGGAGTGCGGGTCCGGGTGGTCCGGGAGGGACCGGGTGCCTCCCGCGGGGACCCTGGGGTCTCCGCGGGAGACGAGCCGGATCAGCCGATCCGGTAGTAGCCGTCGAGCTGCATGGCGTTGACGGAGTGGATCTGCGTGCCCTGCGAGGGGTTCAGCGCCGAGATCATCTTGCCGCCGCCGATGTAGATGCCCACGTGGCCGCCACCGTTCTGGGAGACGAGGTCGCCGGGCTGCGGGTTGGACACGGGGGTGCCGGCGGCGAACTGGGCCCAGGTGGTGCGGGGCAGGTCGATGCCGTTCTGGGCGAAGACCCACTGGGTGAAGCCGGAGCAGTCCCAGGCGCCGAAGGCGGTGCCGCCGTAGACGTAGCCGGAGCCGATGCCCTGCTGGGCGGTGCCCACGATGCCGCCGGCGGCCGCGGTGATCTCGGTCGTGGCGTTGGCCTGCGGGGTCACGCTCGCGGTGGAGACCGCCGGCTGCGCGGCGGGGGCCGGGGCCTGGTAGGCCGGGGCGGCGGGCTGCGCGGCGACGGGGGCCTGGTAGGCGGCGGGGGCCGGGGCCTGGTAGGTGTAGGAGGCCAGCGAGGCGGCGGCCGGAGCCGGGGCCGAGTAGGCGGCACCGGAGGCCGCGGGTATCTCGGCGTAGGCCTGGGCCGGGGCGATGGAGCCGACGATCGCGGCGCCGGCGGCGGCGGCGATCGTGGTGTTGCGCACGGCGTTCGAGGTGGTCTCGGCGCGGTGGCGGGCGGTGTTCTGCTTGAAAATAGCCATGGGTGTGTTCCTCCCTTTGCCTACGAGGTGAGCTGTCGGATTCGGGTGGGAGACACCCGGCCGCGGAGCGCATGCGCTCCGGCGACTTAACCCCAAGGCCCCGGATCACCGGGACCGGAAATGGTTCCCCCGCTTCTGCCAAGCAGTTTCTGTGCATGGGCCCCGGGCACCGGCAGAATTCGGCGATGTGCACGAGGATGCCGATCCGACCAGTGATCAGCACGGGTTGAACAATACATGACCGGTTACGGAAGTGTCACGTTTTGATCACGGCCGATCACGGAATTGCATCTCGGACCGGACGAAAACCTGTGGATTATGTCGTTCCGGACTATCAGTGCGATCCGGCCGCGCACGGTGGAGCGAGGGTCCGGGCACCCCTGAACCCGCGGCTCACCAGGGCATTCGCCGCCGGCGGGGCACGGTCCGGCCGAACTGGCCGAAAGTGCCTTGTGAACGTCCCCACAAGGGTGGCCGGGTCTCGCGCAGGGCCCCGTGACCTGTCTCGTGACCTGTCCCGTGACCTGCCCCCGGGCCGGGCACGACCCGACGGGCGCTCAGACGGCGAGGACCCGGATGGCCCCGGCCGTGCGCAGGTCGATCTCCGCGGACCGGCCGGTCTCGGCGACCTCGATCCGCACCCGCTGGCCCTCCACGCGGGCCCGAACGACGGCCCCGGTGAGCACGCCGACGTCGCTCAGCACGCCCAGCAGCGCGGCGTCGGCCTGCACCACCTCCGGCAGCAGCGCCACGGTGTGCGTCGCCTCCGGATCCGCGCGGGCGGCCTCCAGCAGGGAGGGGTGCCCCGCCGCCGAGGGGCTGTCCTCGACGCCCAGTGCGGCCAGGCCCGGGATCGGCGTGCCGTACGGGGAGTATCGGGGGCTGTGCAGCAGGTCCACCAGCCGCCGTTCGACCTGCTCGCTCATCACGTGCTCCCAGCGGCACGCCTCGTCGTGGACCTGGGCCAGGTCCAGTCCGATGACGTCGGCCAGCAGCCGCTCCGCCAGACGGTGCTTGCGCATCACCTGCACCGCGCGTTCGCGGCCCAGCTCGGTGAGCACCAGGGAGCGGTCGGCCCCCACCGTCAGCAGTCCGTCGCGCTCCATCCGGGACACCGTCTGCGAGACGGTGGGCCCGGAGTGGTCGAGGCGCTCGACGATGCGCGCCCGCATGGGCGTGATGCCCTCCTCCTCGAGCTCGAGCACGGTCCGCAGGTACATCTCCGTGGTGTCGATCAGATCGCTCATGCCTCAGTCATCCTTCGTCCGGCCGTCCGTCCCCGGGGATCCCGCCCGGTCCGGTCTTCCCGCACGAGCTTAGTCCGCGGTCCCCTGCCGCGGAGGGGACCGGGCCGCGGCGGGGCCCGGGTCCGGGTGGGGCAGAATGGGCCGGGGCCCGGCCGTGCACGCCCCTGCACCACCGCCGCGCCCGCCGCCCGCCGCACGTCCGTCATGAGGGAGCACCCGTTGTCCGCACACGTCACCATCCCCCCGCACCTGCTCCCGGCCGACGGCCGGTTCGGCGCCGGGCCCTCCAAGGTCCGCCCGGAGCAGGTCGAGGCCGTCGCCCGGGCCGGGGCCGGGCTGCTCGGGACCTCCCACCGGCAGGCCCCGGTCCGGCGGCTCGTGGGCTCGGTGTGCGAGGGCCTGGCGCAGTTCCTCCGTCTGCCCGAGGGCCACGAGGTCCTGCTCGGCCTCGGCGGGGCCACCGCCTTCTGGGACGCCGCCGTCTTCGGGCTGGTCGAGGCCAAGGCCCAGCACCTGGTGTTCGGCGAGTTCGGCGCCAAGTTCGCCCAGGCCACGGACGCCGCGCCGTTCCTGGAGGCCTCCTCGGTGGTGGAGTCCCTGCCCGGCACCCGTCCGGAGCCGCGGGCGGAGGACGGCGTGGACGTCTACGCCTGGCCCCAGAACGAGACCTCCACCGGGGTGGCCGCCCCCGTGCTCCGGCCCGCCGGCATCGCGGACGAGGCGCTGGTGCTGGTCGACGCCACCTCGGCGGCGGGCGGAATGGCCGCGGACCTCTCCGCGGCGGACGTCTACTACTTCTCCCCGCAGAAGAACCTGGGCTCCGACGGCGGGCTGTGGCTGGGGGCCTTCTCCCCCGCCGCGATCGAGCGGATCCAGCGGATCGGCGCCTCCGGGCGCTGGGTCCCCGACTTCCTGAAGCTGACCACGGCCCTGGAGAACTCCCGCAAGGACCAGACCTACAACACCCCGGCGCTGGCCACGCTGGTGATGCTGGACGAGCAGCTGCGCTGGCTCAACGACCGGGGCGGCATGGCCTGGGCGGCGGCCCGCACGAAGGAGTCCTCCGACCTGGTCTACGCCTGGGCCGAGGCCTCCCCCTTCGCCGCCCCCTTCGTGGCCCGCCCGCAGGACCGCTCCACGGTGATCACCACGGTGGACTTCGACTCGGGCGTGGACGCCGCCGCCGTGGCCGCCGTGCTGCGCGCCCACGGCGTGGTGGACGTGGAGCCCTACCGGAAGCTGGGGCGCAACCAGCTGCGGATCGCCACGTTCGTCTCGATCGAGCCCGACGACGTCGCGCGGCTGCTGGCCTGCGTGGACCACGTCGTCGACCGGCTGCGCGCGCCGGGCGGCGGGCGCTAGGGAGCCGCCCCCGGGGGCGCCGCCCCGGCCGCGGGGCCCCGGGCGCGCAGCCGCAGCCAGAACAGGGCGCCGACCAGGGCCCCGCCGAGCCCGGCGGCCACGGCCACGCCCATGCCCCACCGCGCCCCGAGGGCGTCCGTGATCCACCCGACCACGGGCGCCCCCACCGGGGTGCCGCCCATGAAGATGGCCATGTAGAGGCTCATCACCCGGCCGCGCATCACCGGGGAGGTGGTCGACTGCACATAGGCGTTGGCGGTGGTCATGATCGTCAGGGAGGACAGCCCGCACGGGACCAGCCACAGCGCGAACACCGTCAGGGTGGGCGCCGTGGCCGCCCCGAGGCAGCTGAGCGCGAAGACGGCGCTGCCGCCGTAGACGTAGCGCAACCGGGCGCTGCGCCGCCGGGCCGAGAGCAGGGCGCCCGCCACCGTGCCCACCGCGAGGACCGAGTTGAGCACCCCGAAGGTCTCCGGTCCGCGGCCGAACTCGGGGCCGGCCATGGCGGCCAGGAACACGGCGAAGTTCAGCCCGAAGGTGCCGATGAGGAAGATCGTCACCAGCACCGCCACGATGTCGGGACGGCCGCCGACGTAGGCGAGTCCCTCCCGGATCTGCCCGCGCCCCCTCCCGGAGCGCGGCATCCCGCGCAGCTCCTCGGACCGGATGGCGAGGATCGCGGCGAGCATGGCGCCGAAGGTGAGCGTGTTGAGCAGGAACACCCACCCGGAACCGATCGAGGCCACGAGCACGCCGGCGGCGGCGGGGCCGATCATCCGGGCCGCGTTGAACGAGGTGGAGTTCAGGGCCACGGCGTTGGAGAGGTAGTCGTCGTCGACCATCTCGGAGACGAAGGTCTGGCGCACGGGAGCGTCCACGGTGGACGCGACACCGAGGGCCAGGGCGAAGGCGTAGACGAGCCCCAGGGTCGCCACCCCGGCCAGCACGGCCGCGCCCAGTCCCGCCGCGAGCGCGGCCATGGCGGTCTGCGTCCACAGCAGCAGGCGGCGCCGGTCCAGCCGGTCGGCGAGCACCCCCGCCCAGGGCGCCAGGAAGAGCTGGGGCAGGAACTGGAGGGCGGTCACCACGCCCATCGCGGTGGCGTCGTGGTCCGAGAGCTCGTCGAAGACCAGCCAGGACTGGGCGGTGCGCTGCATCCACGTGCCGATGTTGGACACCAGGGCGCCCAGGAACCAGATGCGGTAGTTGCGGAAGCGGAAGGACCGGAACATGCCCCGGGCGGGATCGGGGGCGCCCGCGGCCGCGACGCCGCTCCGCGGGGCGCTCAGGGCCGTTCGCCGTCCGGCGACGGCACGGTCCCGTCCTGCGGGCCGGACCCGGGCTCGTCGCCGCCCGCGGCCGGCTCCTCGGCGGCGGTCCCGGGGGCCTGGTCGGCGGGTGCCGCCGCGGCCTCCTCCTCGGCGCGCTCCTGCTCCTCCTGGGCCTTCTCCTCGGGGCTCACACGCTCGGACCAGGGCACCCACTCGGGGGCCAGCAGGGCGTCCTCCCCGGGCAGCAGGCCGACCTCGCAGACGGTCACCGTCCTGCTGCGCGGGGCCCGGGCGAGGCTCGCGAACCAGTTCCAGCCGCGGTAGCCGGGCAGGGTGCACTCGAAGAGGTGGACGACCAGCCGGTCCTCCTCGACCTGCACGCGGTGCCCGGGACCGATCTGCTGAGGCTCCGCGATCTGCTCCACGCCGGCACGGGCGGTGGCGGTGTCGGCGATCAGCAGGGCGTCCTGCTTGGGGGCCCGGCGGCGGGCCGGTCGCGCCGGGCGGGCAGGAGGCTCGGGGGCCGCCTCGGCGGGCGCGTCCTGGACGGTCTCCTCGGTCACTGCTGGTCTCCCTCGGGGTGAGTGCTGGGTGGGGCGCCCGGGCCGGGGCCCGGGCCGGGGCCCGGGCCGGTCGGCTCAGACGTCCAGGTTGTCGGCCACGGTGCGCAGGATGGCGGCGATCTTCCGGCCGTGCGCGGAGTCCGGGTAGCGGCCGCGGTGCAGCCCGTTGGACATCTCGTCCAGGAGCTTGATGAGGTCCTCGGTGATGACCGCCATCTCCTCGGCCGGTTTGCGGACGTTCTTGGCGATCGACGGCGCCCGGTCCAGGATGCGCGCGGACAGCGCCTGCGCGCCGCGCCGCCCCTGGGCCACGCCGAACTCCATGCGCGTCCCCGGCTTCACCGTGGTGGCGCCCGCGGGCAGGGCCGAGGAGGGAAGGAACACCTCCTGGCCGTCGTCGGTCGCCAGGAAGCCGAAGCCCTTCTTGGAATCGAACCACTTCACCTTGCCGGTGGGCACGCTGTCTCCCTCGTCGTCGTCCTCGTGGAAGGGCGGCCCCGCCGTCCGTGCTGCCGGGCCACCCTGTGGAACCTCCCATTCTAGCCCTGCCGCAGGCGCCGGGACGCCCGCGGACGCGGTCACGGCGGGGTCCCCGGCTCGCTATTCTGGACCCATGCCTTCCCACGACGACCGCGCCGCCACGCCCGAGGACCGCCCCGCCCGCCGCCCGGGGGTCGACGTCCTCGGCGCCGCCGCGGTCGTGCTGGGCCTGGTCTGCGCGGCGTGCCTCGCGCTGCTGCTGGTGCTGAAGGCCGTCGGCGCGGACCCGTGGGACGGGCTGACGGTCATCCCGTGGTTCGTGCTGCCCGTGGCCTTCCTGCTCTTCTGCGCCGCCCTGGTGCGCTCCGTGCTGCGCCGGCGCCGGGCCTGACCCGTGGTCCCGGACGGACTGCTCCGGGACCTCGCGGCCCGCTCCCCCGGTGAGCTGGCCGCGCTGCTCGACGCGCGACCCGACGCCGTGCGCCCCGAGACGACGACGACCGCCGAGCTCGCCGAGGCACTGCTCTCCCGGGCGGGCCTGAGCCGGGCCCTCGACGAGCTCTCCCGGCCGGAGCTGGACGCCCTCGAGCGGGCCGTGGTGCTCGGCACCCCGGACGGTCCCGCCGGCCCGCTGCTGGCCGCCCCGCCGTGGGACCGGCTGCACCGGCTGGCCCTGGTCCACAGGGACGGGAACGCGCTGCGGCTCGTGCCCGGGGTGGCGGAGGCCCTGGGCCGCTACCCCGCCGGGCTGGGCCGCCCGCACCGGGTGCTGGCGGCCCGGGCGGCACGCCTGCGCGGCGGCGAGCCGGCGGCCCCCGCGTCCCCCGCGTCCCCCGCGGAGATCGTGCGCTGGCCCGCGCCGGTGCGGGAGGTGCTCGAGCGGTTCCGCTCCCGCCCGGTGGGCCTGCTGCCGGACGCGCTGCGCCGTCCGGACCCGGAGGCCGCCGCCGCCCGGCCCGTGGACTGGCTCCTGGCCCGCGGCGTCCTGCTCCCCGTGGACTCCCGCCACGTCGAGCTGCCCCGGGAGTTCGGCCTCGCCCTGCGCGGGGGCGACCCCTGGGCCCGGTCCCCGCAGGACCCGCCCCTGCCCCCGGGCACGCGGGTGCCCGACCGGCTGCGGGACAACGCCGCCGCAGCGGCCGTCGAGCAGGTGCTGCGCCGGCTGGCCGCGCTGCGCGCCGAGCTGCGCGAGCGTCCCCTGACCACGCTGCGCGCCGGGGGGATCGGCGTGCGCGAGCTGCGCCGCCTGCGCACCGCCCTGGCCCTGGAGCACCCGGAGCTCGTGCGCCTCCTGGGCCTGGCCGAGCTCGCCGGGCTCGTGGAGCTCGACCCGGACACCTCCGCGTGGCGGCCCGCGCCGGCGCCCTTCGAGGACGCCGAGCGCCCCGAGCAGTGGCTGCACGTCGTCAGCTCGTGGCTGGCCGCCGACGTCGTGCCCTCCGCGGTCGGCCTGCCTCTGGCCGACGGCACGGTCGTGGCGGTCCTCACCCGCGGGACGCACTCCCCGGAGGCCCCGCCGGTGCGCCGGGCACTGCTGCGGGCCCATGCCGCCCTCGCCGAGGCCGCGCCGGGCGGGCACGCCCCCGAGGACGTCCTGGCGCTCGCCCGGTGGCAGCGCCCGCGCCTGGCCCGCCCCCTCGACCGGTGGGGACCCGGCATGCTCGCCGAGGCGGCCGAGCTCGGCCTCGTGGGCGCCGACGCCCTCTCCCCGGCCGGGCGTGCGGTCGCCGCGGGCCGGGCCGAGGAGGCCGCCCGGGCGGTGGCCGGCTGGTTGCCCGCTCCCGCACGGACGGTGCTGCTGAAGGGCGACCTCACCGCCACGGCCACCGGCTACCTCGCCCCGCCCGTGGCCCGCGCCCTGGGCGAGCTCGCGGACGCGGAGGGCCACGGCCCGGCGGCCCGGCACCGCTTCACCGAGCGCTCCCTGCACCGGGCCCTCGACGCCGGGTGGGACCCGGAGAGCATCCTGGCGTGGCTGGCCGAGCACAGCCGCGGACCCGTGCCGCAGGCCCTGGCCTACCTGGTCGAGGAGGCCGGCCGGGACCACGGCCGGGTCCGGATCACCCCCGCCGACTGGGTGCTCACGGGTGAGCAGGACCTCCTCGAGGCCCTCGCCCGCTCGCCCCGCCTGGCGGGGCACCGGCTGCGCCGGCCCGCCCCGGGCGTGCTCGTGGTCACCGGGGACGAACCGGGTCCCGGCCGGCGCCGGGCGGGACCGGCGCGCGGGGCACTCTCGAGCAGCTCGTCGCCGCCGTCCGCGCCACGGGCACGGAACCGGCGGTGGAGACCGTCCGGCCGGCACCGCCGCCGTCCGCCGGCGACACCGGCCCGGACCTGCTGCCGCAGGCGCCCGCCCCGCGCCACCCAGGGCCGTCGGCCGCGGAGGTCGAGGACCTGCTGGCCCGCCTCACCGGCGCGGACGACGTCCCGCCGCCGCCCGACCGCACCGACCGCACCGACCCTGCAGGAGAGCGCTGATGGGACCCCTGATCGTCCAGAGCGACCGGACCGTGCTGCTCGAGATCGACCACGAGGACGCCGACGAGGCCCGCCGCGAGCTAGCCGCCTTCGCGGAGCTCGAGCGCGCCCCCGAGCACGTGCACACCTACCGCATCACCCCGCTGGGCCTGTGGAACGCCCGCGCCGCCGGCCTGGACGCCGAACAGGTGCTGGACGTCCTGCTGACCCGCTCCCGCTTCCCGGTGCCCCATGCCCTGCTCGTGGACATCGACGAGACGATGTCCCGCTACGGCCGGCTCGTGCTGGAGAAGGACCCCGTGCACGGGCTCGTGCTGCGCTGCCACGACGCCCCCGTCCTGGAGGAGATCGCCCGGCACCGGAAGATCGCCCCGCTGCTGGGCCCGCGGATCGACGGGGAGACCACCGTGGTGCACGCGAGCGCCCGGGGCGAGCTCAAGCAGCTGCTGCTCGCCGTGGGCTGGCCGGCCGAGGACCGGGCCGGGTACGTGGACGGCACCCCGCACCCCATCTCCCTGACGGAGACGGACCCCGTCTCCGGCGAGGCCTGGGCGCTGCGGCCCTACCAGCGCCGGGCCGTGGAGAACTTCTGGGCCGGCGGCAGCGGCGTCGTCGTCCTCCCGTGCGGCGCGGGCAAGACGCTGGTGGGCGCCGCGGCGATGGCGGCGAGCTCGACGACCACGCTCGTGCTGGTCACGAACACCGTCTCCGCCCGGCAGTGGAAGGCGGAGCTGCTGCGCCGGACCACCCTGACGGAGGACGAGATCGGCGAGTACTCCGGGGCGCTCAAGGAGGTCCGCCCCGTCACCATCGCCACCTACCAGGTGCTCACGGCCCGCCGCGGCGGGACCCACCCCCACCTGGAGCTGCTCGACGGCCACGACTGGGGGCTGATCGTCTACGACGAGGTGCACCTGCTGCCCGCCCCCGTCTTCCGGATGACCGCCGAGCTGCAGGCCCGGCGCCGGCTGGGCCTGACCGCGACCCTGGTGCGCGAGGACCACCGGGAGGGGGAGGTGTTCTCGCTCATCGGCCCGAAGCGCTACGACGCCCCGTGGCGGGAGATCGAGGCCCAGGGGCACATCGCCCCCGCGGACTGCGTGGAGGTGCGGGTGCAGCTGCCCGTCGGGGACCGGATGGCCTACGCCTCCGCGGAGGACGCCGACCGGCACCGGCTCGCCTCCTCCTCCCCGCACAAGCTCGACGTCGCGGCCCGCCTGGTGGCCCGCCACCGCGGGGAGCCGGTGCTGGTGATCGGGCAGTTCCTGGACCAGCTCGACGAGCTGGGCGCGCTGCTCGACGCCCCCGTGCTCAAGGGCAGCACGAGCACGGCCCGGCGGGAGCGGCTCTTCGCCGCCTTCCGCGCCGGGGAGCTGCCGGTGCTGGTGGTGTCCAAGGTCGCGAACTTCTCGGTGGACCTGCCGGAGGCCTCCGTGGCGGTGCAGGTCTCGGGCGCCTTCGGCTCCCGCCAGGAGGAGGCCCAGCGCCTGGGGCGGCTGCTGCGGCCCAAACGGGACGGCCGCCCGGCCACCTTCTACACGGTGGTGGCCCGGGACACCGTGGACGCCGACTACGCCTCCAGGCGCCGCCGGTTCCTCGCCGAGCAGGGCTACGCCTACCGGATCCTCGACGCGGCCGACCTCGCCGCCTCCGGCGAACTCCCCGGGTAACAGCGAACTGCGTTCAGACGGCTCTCAGGGTGTTCCGAGAAAATGGTGCCTGTGAAGAACGAGAACCCCGAAGCGAAACTGCTCGTCGTCGACGACGAGCCCAACATCCTCGAGCTGCTGGCCACGTCCCTGCGCTTCGCCGGCTTCGAGGTCGTCACCGCCGCCAACGGCCGCGACGCCCTGGCGAAGGCGGAGTCCGAGGACCCGGACCTCGCGGTGCTCGACGTCATGCTCCCGGACATGGACGGGTTCTCCGTGACCCGCAAGCTGCGCGCGGCCGGGCGGCACTTCCCCATCCTCTTCCTCACCGCCAAGGACGAGACGGAGGACAAGGTCACCGGGCTGACCGTGGGCGGCGACGACTACGTCACCAAGCCCTTCAGCCTCGACGAGGTGGTCGCCCGCATCCGGGCCGTGCTGCGCCGCACCCAGCCCGCCGAGGAGGACGACTCGCGGCTGCGCGTGGACGACCTCGTCCTCGACGACGACGCCCACGAGGTCTTCCGCGGCGACCGGGAGATCGACCTGTCCCCCACCGAGTTCAAGCTGCTGCGCTATCTCATGCTCAACCCGAACCGGGTGCTGTCGAAGGCGCAGATCCTCGACCACGTCTGGGAGTACGACTTCAACGGGGACGCCTCCATCGTGGAGTCCTACATCTCCTACCTGCGGCGCAAGATCGACAACGACCCCGAGCTGCCGTCGCTGATCCACACCAAGCGCGGGGTCGGCTACCTGCTGCGGTCCTCGCACAAGCACCACTGACCCGGTCCGGGATGCAGACCCTGTCCTCCCGGTGGCGCTCGGCGTCGCTGCGCTCGCAGCTGATGGTGCTGACGGGCGTGCTGCTGGCGCTGTCCATCCTGGTGACCAGCTTCGTGGCGATCTCGGTGCTGCGCACCTCGATGCTCAACGGCATCGACGGCGAGCTGCGCGACTCCGTCCGGACGGTCTCCGCGGTGCTGGTCGCCGACCTGCAGGGCGAGGAGGGCGTGCAGGTCCCGCACGCGGGCTATCTGCTCGACGCCGAGGGCGCCGTGGTGGCCGAGGCCGTCAACACCCCGGACGGCGTGCACACGCTGCGTCCGGACCTGTCGAGGATCGACCTCGAGCACGTCGAGGAGAATCCCCTCGAGGCGGCGACCGTGGGCTCCGTGGGCGCCCCGGACCGGACCTGGCGGGTGGTCACGGCCAAGCCGCAGCGGCTGGACCTGGTGGTGGCCGTCGCGGAGCCGCTCGACGACACCAACGCCATGCTCAGCGCGGTGACGCTGCTGACGCTGAGCTTCGGGGTGGCGACCCTCTTCGCGGCGATGGCCGTCGGCTGGGTCCTGGTCACGCGCGCCTTCGCGCCGCTGCACCACGTGGAGCAGACGGCCGCCCGGATCGCCGAGGGCGACCTCTCCCAGCGCATGGAGGGGTACAACCGGCAGACCGAGATCGGCCAGCTCTCCGCGTCCCTGAACACGATGCTCGGCCACATCGAGGACGCCTTCGAGGCCCGCACCCGCTCCGAGGGCAAGCTGCGCCGGTTCGTGGCCGACGCCTCCCACGAGCTGCGCACCCCGCTGGTGACCATCCGGGGGTACTCGGAGCTCTACCGGCACGGCGCCCTGCAGAAGCCCGAGGACGTGGGCAGCGCGATGGCCCGGATCGAGTCCGAGGCCAAACGGATGACGCAGCTCGTGGAGGACCTGCTGATGCTGGCCCGCCTGGACGAGCGGCGCCCCGCCGAGAACGTCGACGTGGACCTGCTCCACCTCGCCTTCGACGCCGCCGGCGACGCCCATGCCTCCGACCCCGACCGGCGGATCGAGGTCGTGGGCCTGCAGGGCGCGGGGCCCGTCTCGGCCTGGGTGCACGGCGACGAGTCGCGGCTGCGCCAGGTCGTGGCCAACCTGGTGACCAACGCCCTGCGCTACACCCCCGACGGCAGCCCGATCGAGATCGCGGTGGGGGTGGAGCGCTCGGTGGACGAGACCTTCAACGCGGTCCTGCAGGTGCGCGACCACGGCCCCGGCATCCACGGGCCGGACGCGGAGCGCGTGTTCGAGCGCTTCTACCGGGCCGACTCCTCCCGCACCCGCGAGACCGGCGGCACGGGCCTGGGGCTGTCGATCGTGGCCGCGATCGTCCAGCAGCACGACGGCACGGTCCGCCTGACCGAGACGCCCGGCGGCGGGGCGACGATGACCGTGCGCGTGCCGGGCATCGAGCGGGCCGACGACGCCCCGGAGGTCTGAGCGGGCCGCTCAGGACTCGTCGGTGCCCTGGTGGAAGCGCAGCTGCCAGGGCCCGAGTTCGGCGCGGGAGTCCTCCCGGACCCACAGCGAGCTGCGCAGGCTCGGGCGGTCCCCCGCGACCAGGCGGTAGACCAGGTGCACGGCCGCAGGGCCGAGCTCGGTGGCGGAGAGGACGTGCACGTCCACCGGGCCGAGCCCCGGTTCGCGGGAGAGCCGGTCGAGGACCTCGGCCCGGGAGCACCACGTCCCCGAGGCGCCGATCTCGGCGAAGGACTCGTGGAGCAGCTGGCCGACCCGGCCGGCGTCGGCGCGGATCTCCGGGCGCAGCAGGTCCCGCTCCAGGGCCTGGACCGTCTGCGCCGCCGACCGCCCGCGGGCCAGGTCCTCCTCGTGGGCGAGCAGCTCGCTCAGCAGGTCCGGGTCGTGGCGGTCCTCGGGCGCCACGGGCGTCGGGAGGCGTCCCGCCGCGGCCGCGCGGTCCGGGGACGCGGTGCGGTCCGAGGACGCGGTGCGGCCCCGCGGGCTCCCGGCGGCCCGCGCCGGGACGCTCCCGGCGCCCGGGAAGCCGGGGCCCTCCGGCGCCGGCCGGCCGGTCTGGAACGCGGTGGCGACCGCGCGGGCGCGGGCGTCGGCGGCCTCGTTGAGCTCGTGGCCGGCGTGGCCCTTGACCCACTCGAAGCGCACGTCGCGCCCGGCCATGGCGGCGTCCAGGGAGCGCATGAGCTCCACGTTCAGCACCGGCTTGCCGTCCTTCTTCTTCCAGCCCTTCTTCTTCCAGCCCGGCATCCACTTGGTGATCGAGTTGATGACGTACTGGCTGTCGCACAGCACCCGCAGGGGCTCCTCGGGGCGGTGGGCCGTGGACTCGAGCAGGTCGAGCACGGCCTTGAGCTCGCCCATGTTGTTGGTGCCGTGCGGCCAGCCGCCGGCCCGCCAGGTGTCGTCGTCGATGTACCAGGCCCACCCGGCGGGACCGGGGTTGCCCAGGGCGGAGCCGTCGGCGGCAGCAGTGATCGTCATGGCGTCCATCTTTTCACGGCCCCGGCGGCGCCCCGGACCGCGCTCAGTCGCCGCGGTCGTCCTCGAGACGCTGCTGGGCGACGTCCCGCACGCCGTCGACCCCGGAGAGCTGCACCGCGGCCGTGCGCAGGTCGGTCTTGCCCTCGAGCCGCAGCAGCAGCTCCACCTCGGGCCGCCCCGGGCCGCCGATCCGGCGGCTGGAGACCACGGAGGCGCTGAGCTGGAGCTCCTCGACCACGGCCAGTACCTCCCGCAGCACCCCGTGGCCGTCCGCGTAGCGCAGCCGCAGTCCCTGCGGCGCCACCATGCGCGGCAGCCGGCGGGACAACGGCCCCAGCGCCACGGCGGAGAGCAGGTGCAGACCGGTGGCGACGACCGCCAGAGGCACCAGCCCGGCCCCGCAGGCCATGCCGATGGCCGCCGAGAGCCAGATGCTCGCGGCGGTGGTCAGCCCGTGCACCACGTCCCGGTTGGTGAAGATCACCCCCGCCCCCAGGAAGCCGATGCCGGTGACGATCTGCGCCGCCACGCGGGAGGGGTCCGGGCCGGCGTCGATGCCCGGCAGCGCCCCGAAGCCGTAGGCGGAGACCAGCGTGAACACGGCCGAGCCCGTGCCGACGAGGGCGTGGGTGCGCAGCCCGGCGCTCTTGCGCCGCAGCCGCCGCTCCAGGCCCACGAGCGCGGTGAGCCCGAACGCCGCCACCACCAGGGCCAGCTGGACCGGGACCCGGTCCCAGTCGGCGAAGTCCATGGCCGCTCCTCCCCGCGTGGTGACTCGATTGAACACCAAGTCCGCGTGCTGCGGAACGGGCGGCCGCTGCGGGCGGGGGAACGACGACGGGCCGGGCGCCCCGGAAGGGGTGCCCGGCCCGTGCCGGATGCGTGGCTCGCACGCTCGACGGGTCAGCCGTCGATCACATCATGCCGCCCATGCCGCCCATGCCGTCGTCGGCACCGGCGCCGGCGCCCGCGGGCTCCGGCTTGTCGGCCACGACGGCCTCGGTGGTGAGGAACAGCCCGGCGATGGACGCCGCGTTCTGCAGCGCCGAGCGGGTGACCTTGACCGGGTCGTTGATGCCCGCGGCCATCAGGTCCTCGTACTCGCCGGTGGCGGCGTTGAGGCCGTGGCCCAGGTCCAGGCCGCGGACCTTGTCGACGACCACGCCGGCCTCGAGACCGGAGTTGATGGCGATCTGCTTGAGCGGGGCGTCGATGGCGACCTTCACGATGTTCGCGCCGGTGGCCTCGTCGCCGGTGAGCTGCAGCTTCTCGAACGCCTTCTGGCCGGCCTGGATCAGGGCGACGCCGCCGCCGGCGACGATGCCCTCCTCCACGGCCGCCTTCGCGTTGCGCACGGCGTCCTCGATGCGGTGCTTGCGCTCCTTGAGCTCGACCTCGGTGGCGGCACCGGCCTTGAGCACGGCCACGCCGCCGGCCAGCTTGGCCAGCCGCTCCTGCAGCTTCTCGCGGTCGTAGTCCGAGTCCGAGTTGTTGATCTCGGCGCGGATCTGGGCCACGCGGCCCTCGATCTCCTCGGCGGTGCCGGCGCCGTCGACGATGGTGGTCTCGTCCTTGGTCACGACGACCTTGCGGGCCTGGCCCAGCAGGTCCACGGTGGCGGTCTCCAGGGAGAGCCCGACCTCCTCGGTGATGACCTGGCCGCCGGTGAGGATGGCGATGTCGGCCAGCTGGGCCTTGCGGCGGTCGCCGAAGCCGGGGGCCTTGACGGCCACGGACTTGATGGAGCCGCGCATCTTGTTGAGCACCAGCAGGGCCAGGGCCTCGCCCTCGACGTCCTCGGCGATGATCAGCAGCGGCTTGCCGGCCTGCATGACCTTCTCGAGCACGGGGACCAGGTCCTTGACCGCGGAGATCTTGGAGTTGACCACGAGGATGTAGGGATCCTCGAGGACGGCCTCCTGGCGGTCGGCGTCGGTGACGAAGTAGCCGGAGAGGTAGCCCTTGTCGAAGCGCATGCCCTCGGTGAGCTCGAGGTCCAGGCCGAAGGTGTTGGACTCCTCGACCGTGATCACGCCCTCCTTGCCGACCTTCTCCATCGCCTGGGCGATGAGGCGGCCGATCTCGGGGTCGCCGGCGGAGATGGACGCGGTGGCTGCGATCTGCTCCTCGGTCTCGACCTCCTTGGCGGAGGCCAGCAGCTCCTCGGTCACCGCGGCGACGGCCTTCTCGATGCCGCGCTTGAGGCTCAGCGGGTCCGCCCCGGCGGCCACGTTGCGCAGGCCCTCCTTGACGAGCGCCTGGGCCAGCACGGTGGCGGTGGTGGTGCCGTCGCCGGCGATGTCGTCGGTCTTCTTGGCGACCTCCTTGACGAGCTCGGCGCCGATCTTCTCGTAGGGCTCCTCGAGCTCGATCTCCTTGGCGATGGACACGCCGTCGTTGGTGATCGTGGGGGCGCCCCAGGCCTTCTCGAGGACCACGTTGCGCCCGCGCGGGCCGAGGGTGACCTTGACGGCGTCGGCGAGGGTGTTCAGACCCCGCTCGAGACCGCGGCGTGCCTCTTCGTCGAAAGCAATCATCTTTGCCATGTGACTTCGTCCCTCCTGGACGGTAGACAAACGGTCGACCTCCACGGTGCCCGCGACGGACGGCGCGCACGGCGGCGGGCTCTTCCCGACGCCGCACGGCACCTCACCGTGGTGGTTGAGGTGTCACTCCTGTGCCGGTGGCTGCCCGGGCCGGGCCGGGGACCGACCCCTTAGCAGTCCGCACGACTGAGTGCTAATCGCAATCTTGGCACTCGTCCGGGGAGAGTGCAAACCCCCTGAGCCGGTGTCGCTCAGCCCTGCCACTCCTCGCGCAGCAGGCCGTAGATCATCCGGTCGTAGTACTCGCCGCCGACCCTGCGGGCCCGGCGGAGCCGGGCCTCCTCGGTGAAGCCGAGCTTCACGGCCACCCGGCACATGCCCACGTTGCCGCTCCAGGTCTCGAGATCGAGCCGGTGGGAGTCGGAGCGGGCGAAGAGGTGGTCGATCCACAGCCGCATCGCCTCGGTGCCGTAGCCGCCGCTCCAGTGCTGCGGGGAGTAGACGGTGATGCCCAGGGAGCGCAGCGGCAGCAGGTGCGTGCCGGTCCCGGGGTCCTCGGTGGGCTTCTCCGACCAGTACCAGGACACCTGCCCGATGAAGCGGCCGGTGGCGGCGTCCGCGATGACCATGGTCTCGCGCGGGTCCGGCCAGTCCTGCGCGGTCACGTGCGCGCGCAGGGTGGTGAGCCAGCGCTGGGCGCCCTCCGCGGTGAAGTTCGGGTAGAACGGCCCGTCCGTGCGCTGCCACTCGTGCTCGCCGCCGCCCTCGGGCGGCATGATCCACGTCTCGTACGCGGCGAGGTCCTCCTCGGTCCAGTCACGGAGGTGGACTCGGCTGCCTGCGATCTGCACGGTGCTTCCTTCCGGGGCGTCTGGCACGGGGTGCGGGGGCCGGGTGCGGGTGCCCGGGTCCCCGGTGGTGGGGCGGTGCCGGTCAGGGCTGCGGGGACGAGACGGCCGGGGCGGGTGCCGGGTCCGCGGCGCCCTCCAGGAACGCGTACGCCCCCACGCCGAGGGTGAGCAGACCGGCCACGACGATGGCGGTCAGCTCCCCCGCGCCCACCCGGGCGGTCGGGCGCAGCCCGCGGTGGGCGCCCTGGCGCGGGCCGTCCTCGGGGACGTCGTCGAACTCGTCGGGCGGGTACTGGCTCATCCGAGGTCCCCGCGCTGCCGGCGCAGCCGGCCCACGAGCATCGGGTCGTGCTCGAGGGCGGCGCGGCTGTCGATGAGGACGTTGAGCCGCTGGTAGTAGTGCGTCGGGGAGAGCCCCAGGCGGCGTCGGATCTCCATCTCCTTGGCCCCCTGGTACTTCCACTGCAGGTTCTCGATCGCCAGGATCTCCCGGTCGGTCTCGTCGAGCCCCGGGCCGGCCCCGGCCGGGGCCGCGTCCGCCCCGGGATGCTCCCCCGCCGCGGGGTCGTCCCCGGTCGGCTCCTCCGCCGCCGGGTCCTCGGCGGCGGCGTCCTCCCCGGTCACCGGGACTCGGCCCGGGGCCGCAGGGTGACGGTGGTCAGCTGCGCGTCCTCGCCGGCGTCCACGACGGCGCGCACCGCCGCGGCCACGGACTCGGGGCGGATGTAGCGCTCGGGCTCGTACTCGTTGCCCAGACCGGCCTGGATGTCCCGCTGCATCTGGGTGTCCACGGGCCCGGGGTGCACCGAGCTCACCACGATGCCGTCGGCCTCCACCTCCTGGCGCAGGGAGTCGGCGAGCGCGCGCAGCGCGAACTTCGAGGCGGCGTAGACGGCGTCCCCGGCGCGTGCGGTGAACCCGGAGCCCGAGTTGAGGAACACCACCGTGCCGCGGGTCGCGCGCAGGGCGGGCAGCAGGAGCCGGGTCAGCTCCGCCGGGGCCACGACGTTGAGCTCGAGCTGGCCCCGCCAGTCGTCCACCGAGGCCGCCGCCACGGTGGTGCGGCCGGCGCGGGCCGCCGAGTGCACGAGGACGTCGACCCGGTCGAGTCCCTCCAGCGCGGCCGGCAGCCGGGCGAGGTCGGTGAGGTCCGCGGCGCGGACGGTGACGTGGGGCAGCTCCGCCAGCTCGGCGAGACGGGCGGGCTCGCGGCCCAGGGCCACGACGTCGTGGTCCCGGGCCAGGTCGGCCACGCACGCGCGGCCGATGCCTCCGGTGGCCCCGGTGACGACGGCGACGGGTCGGGGATCGGTTGCGCTCATGCGCCCACTCTAACCAGTCCCCCGCCGGTCCCGCCCGCCTCGGACCGGAGGCACCGGGACGGTGGCGGCCCCGGTATCCTGGCCCGCAGCCGACCACGCGGAGGATCCCCATGGCAGTCGAACCCGAGACCTCGGGGGCCCCCGGGGAGGACCCGGACAGCGCCGAGAAGCCGTCCTCGCCCACCCAGATCAGCAAGCCGTCCTGGAGCTACGTGCTGCGCCGGACCGCGCACGAGTTCCGCCGCGACGAGTGCACGGACTCGGCCGCGGTGATGACCTTCTTCGCCGTGCTCTCGGTCTTCCCGGCCCTGCTCGCCGTGGTCTCCCTGCTGGGCGTGGTCGGCCAGGCCGAGGCGACCGCCGAGACCCTCCTCCGGCTGCTGCACGAGTTCGGCGTGCCGGACCAGGCCGTCGCCGTGGTCGAGGGCCCGGTCCGCGAGCTGGCCGGGTCCCCCTCGGCGGGGCTGACGCTGGTCACCGGACTCCTCGGGGCCCTGTGGACCGCCTCGGCCTACGTCCGGGCCTTCGGCCGGTCCATGAACCGGATCTACGAGGTCGAGGAGGGCCGGCCGTTCTGGAAGCTCTACCCCCTGATGGTCGGGATCACGCTGCTCCTGGTGGTCCTGGCCGTGGGCATGATGATGCTCCTGCTGCTCTCCGGGCCGGTCGCCGAGCGGCTGGGCGAGCTGGTGGGCCTGCCCGGGAGCACCCTGCGGCTGTGGCAGGCGGCACGGGTCCCGGTCATGCTGGCCCTGCTCGCCTTCATGGTGGTCCTGCTCTACTCCACGACCCCGAACGTCCGGCAGCCCCGGTTCCGCTGGCTCGGCATCGGCTCGGTGACGGCGATCGCGGTGATGGCCGCCGCGACGGCCGGCTTCAGCTACTACGTCTCCA
The DNA here is from genome assembly GCF_001027955.1 of Kocuria sp. SM24M-10. NCBI lineage: Bacteria > Bacillati > Actinomycetota > Actinomycetes > Micrococcales > Micrococcaceae > Kocuria > Kocuria sp. SM24M-10. Next base: position 26,030 of record NZ_LDNX01000030.1, read on the forward strand.
GCTTCGGCAACTTCAACGCGACCTACGGCGCCATCGGCGGGGTGATCGTGCTGCTGCTGTGGATCTGGATCATGAACACCGTGCTGCTGGCCGGGGCGGAGTTCAACGCAGAGACGGAACGGGCCCGCCAGCTCCAGGCGGGGATCGCCGCCGAGGAGAACCTGCGCCTGCCCCCGCGCGACGTCCGGGCCGCGCGGAAGCTGCGGCAGAAGGAGCAGGAGCTGGTGGAGGAGGGCCGCGACCTCCGCCGCCGGTACGCCGACGTCGACTACCGCGAGGCCGCCGGCCCCGAGCGACCGGCCTAGAGTGGTGCCCGGGCGAGGGACGCACCTCCTCGCCCGGCCGGCCACGACCCTGCCGGGCGGCCACAGGCACACCGTCACAGACACCGAGCACCGACCACCGACCACCGACCACCGAGGAGCAGCGTGAGCGAGCCCCAGCCCCTGGACACGATCATGGCCCCCGACTGGGCCGAGGCCCTGGCCCCGGTGGAGCCGCAGATCCGGCAGATGGGCCGGTTCCTGCGCGAGGAGCACGCCGACGGGCACCGGACCCTCCCCGAGGGGGCGGCGGTCTTCCGGGCCTTCCAGGACCCGCTGGAGCAGGTCCGGGTGCTGGTCGTCGGCCAGGACCCCTACCCCACCCCGGGCCACGCCATGGGCCTGTCCTTCTCCGTCCAGCCGCACGTGCGCCCGGTGCCGCGCTCCCTGCAGAACATCTACAAGGAGCTGCAGGACGACCTCGGCATCGACCCGCCCGAGCACGGGGACCTCTCCGCGTGGTCGCGGCAGGGCGTGATGCTCCTGAACCGGGTCCTCACCGTGCGCGCGGGCGCCCCGGCCTCCCACCGCGGCCGGGGCTGGGAGGCGGTCACGGAGCGGGCCATCCAGGTCCTCGCCGCCCGCGACCACCCGCTCGTGGCGATCCTGTGGGGCAACGACGCCCGCAGCACCGCCAAGTGGCTGGACGGGCACCCCACGGTCGAGTCCGCGCACCCCTCTCCGCTGTCCGCCTCCCGCGGGTTCTTCGGCTCCCGGCCGTTCTCCCGCACCAACCACCTCCTGGAGGAGCAGGGCACGGACCCCGTCGACTGGCGGCTCTGAGCCCCGGCCCCGCTAGGGTGGAGCGCATGACGACGACGCCCGGGTCCGCTCCCGCACGCCCCCGCAAGCCGCAGCTGAACCTCACGGTGCGCCGGCGCGAGCAGCTCTCCCCGTCGATGGTCCGGGTCGTCCTGGGCGTCGACGAGCCGGAGCGCTTCCAGGACATCGCCCCTCCGGAGAAGTACGTCAAGCTCGTGTTCCTCGGCCCGGCCGCCGAGCACGCGGCCACCGGGCACCCGGCGGCCGGGCGCCCCGCCCCGGGGCCGAACCCGGACTACTGGGCGCTCAAGGAGTCCCTGCCGCCCGAGCACCAGCCCGTGACCCGCCACCTGACGATCCGGCGGTGGATCCCGGAGCGCGCCGAGCTGTGGATGGACTTCGTGCTGCACGGCGACGAGGGCTGGGCGGGGCCGTGGGCCGCCCGCGCCGAGCCCGGGGACCGGATCATCGCCCTCGGCCCGGGCGGCCGGTGGACGCCGTCCGCGGAGGCGGCATGGACCCTGATCGCCGCCGACGACGCCGCGATCCCCGCCGCGCTCGCCGTCCTGGAGGCCCTGCCGGCGTCCGCGCACGGCGAGGTGGTGCTGGAGGTGGACTCGCCCCGCGACGTCCTGCCCGTGACGGCCCCGGCCGGCATGGCGGTGCGCTGGGTGTTCCGCCGGGACACGGCCGAGGGCGTCCCCGCGCTCGTGCGGGCGGTGCAGGAGGCCGGCTGGCCCGCGGCGCCCGAGGGCGTGCAGGTCTTCGCCCACGGGGAGCGGGAGGCCATGAAGGCCCTGCGCGACGAGCTGTTCGGGCGCCGCGGCCTGGAGCGCGACCAGGTCTCGCTGTCCGGCTACTGGGCGCGGGGCCGCACCGAGGACGTGTTCCAGGCGGAGAAGAAGCTGCCCGTCGGCATGATCCTCTGAGCGGTCCCGGGCACCGCCGCCCGGACGCTCAGCGGCGCCGGTTGCGGCGGGTGCTCGTGCCGTTGAGGTGGCCCACGAAGGGCCGCATGAGGTACTTGCCGAGCACCACGCCCGAGGCCAGGGCCACGATGGAGGCCATCGCGTTGACCAGCCCCACGATCCCGGGCCCGTAGGAGTCCGTCTCCACGGTGATGGTGTACAGCCCGCGGAAGATGGACAGCCCGGGCAGCAGGAAGGTCATCGCGGGGATCGCCAGGATGAGCTGGGGAATCCGGAGCCGGGCCGCGAGGACGGTCGCCACGCACCCGCTGGTGACCGCCGCGAGCGCCGTGTCCAGGCGGGCGCCCACGCCGGCGGCCATGCCCGTGTGGTAGACCACGAGCCCGCCGAGGGCCGCCGCCGTGGTGGCCAGCACGTGCCGGGGCTTGGCCTGCATCGTGACCGCGATGAGCCCGGTGGCGATCAGCATGAACACCCCGTTGGTCAGGGGCCCCACGGGGTCGAAGGCGCTCTGCGAGACGTCGACCCGGGGCATCCCCGCGTAGCCGGCGACGGAGATGCCCCCCGCGATGCCGGCCACGAGGCCCAGGAACGCCATGGAGGTGGACAGCAGGCGCCCGGCGGCCGTGACGGGGAAGCCGTTGATCGCGTCCTGCATCGTGGAGACCATCCGGGTGGTGGGCAGGAGCAGGATGATCCCGCCCGCGATGACGCGCGCCGGGGACAGCTCCAGGCCCGACCAGGACAGCAGCAGCGCCATGGTGGTGAGGATCCCGGACTGGGCGGCCATCGTGAAGAACTCCGGGATCCGCCAGGCGCCCAGCCGGTGGGCGACGAACTGGTTGAGCACCGAGGACAGGCCGGCGACGAGCGCGCCCAGGACGCCGCCGCCGATGCCCACGGTGATGGCCACGGCCGCGGCCGCCGTGGCCGTCCGCACCATCCACCGGGGGTAGGGCTTGGGCTTGGCGTTGATCGCCTCGAGCCGCCGCTCCGCCTCCCCGCGGGGCATCTCCCCGCCCGTGATGTCCGCGACCAGCTGGTGGGTCTCGGCGAGCCCGGCGTAGTTGTCGGTCCAGGACCGCACCACCCGCATCACCGTGTGGCTGTTGGTGTCGGGGTCGTTGAAGACGTCCTCGCGGGTGCGGGTGTCGTCGCCGCCGGCCCGGTCGTCGGCGCCGCCGGCGCGGTCGTCGGCGATGTAGTTGATCGTCACGGCCTGGTTGGTGATGTCCACCTCGACGTTCTCGACGCCGTAGGTCGTGCACACCGCGATGATCGCGTTCTCGACGTCGAGGGCGTCCGCGCCGTAGTGGAACATGGTCTCCGCGAGCCGCAGCGCGAAGTTCAGGGTGCGCCGGGCCTCCCGGCTGGTGGACTCCCCGAACCGGCGCAGGTTGGCGAAGGGCGAGGCGCTGAGCCGTTCGACCACGCGCATGGGGGCGGTCGGGGCCGCCTCCCCCTGCAGCATCGAGCGCAGCCGGGAGCGTCCGCCGGGCCGGGCGGCCTGGGCGCGGGTGGAGGGGTAGGCGCCGCGCTGCATCCGGTCGGCGCTCTTGCCCGGGGCCGGGACGGGGCCGACCGTCGTGGTCTCCGGGCGGGAGACGGGACCCGTGTCGGTGCGGCGACGGCGCCGGGCCGATGTGCTCAGCGGCGCCGTCTGCGCGGCGGAGAGCAGCTCCCGGCGCTTCTCCGGCTCGGGGGTGTCCCCGTACTGGCGCAGCAGGCGGGTGCTGAGCACGGGCAGCGCCTGCGGGGCGTCGGGCACCACGTCCGCGGCGGCGTGACCGGCCCGGCGCCGGGCCAGCAGGGCCTGCGCCTCCGTGGGGCGCACCAGCGGGGTCCCGGCGCCGACGAGGGCGACCGGGCGCGCGGCCCCGGTGAGGGTCGTGTCTCCGCCGGGGCCGAACGGTTCGACGACGTAGGCGTCGGGCTCCTCGCCGCCGTCGGAGGAGGGGTAGGCGGCGGACGGACGCAGAGGGGTGCGCTGGTCGGTCACCAAGCGGCGCTCCTCCTTCCTGGGGGCGGGGGCGGGGGCCGGGCGGGGCCGGGTCAGTAGAAGGGCTGTCCTGTGCGCCGGACCCACAGCTGGCGCTGGACCTTCTCGGCCACGTTGGTCCACACGGCGTACTTCGCCGGGCTCAGCACCTGGTCGTGGACGCCCACGAAGTCGACCACGGACTTGGTGAAGCTCGTCTTGAACAGCCCCAGCCCGTAGTAGGGGTGCTCCTTGTTCTTGAGCTGGTCGCTGGGCGGGGTGCCGCAGAAGTCGTACTCGACGATCCCGTGCTCGCGCATCAGGTCCGTGATCGCCGTCCACTGCAGCAGGTGGGAGTCGCCGTACTGCCGCCGGCGGGGCTTGGAGCCGCCGTCCTTGTACGTGCCCTTCGTCCCGTAGGCGATCACGTAGGCGCCCACGGAGGGCTCGCCGTCCTCGTAGGTGAAGTAGAGCCGGCCCTGGCCCGCCTGCTCGAAGGCGGTCCAGAACTTCGCGTAGTACTCGTAGGAGCGCAGGTTCACGTTGGCCTCGCCCTGGCCCACGGTGTCCATGAGCGCGTACATCCGCCGCATGTTCTGCTCGGTGAGCTCCACGCGCTCGACCGTGCAGCCCTCGCGCAGCGCCCGCCGGACCGCGTTGCGCCCGCGCGAGTGCAGGGACTTCAGGACGGCCTCCTCGTCCCGGTCCGTGGCGAGGATCGCGGTCGAGTCGTTGGGCTGGATGTCGAAGGACTTCTTCAGCCCCGCGCGGGCGAGCACGCCCTTCGCGTAGTCCGAGTCCAGCACGTCCGGCTCGATCTTGATCGCGAAGACGTTCAGCCGCTGCTCGGCCACCAGCCGGGCGTTGGCCGCGGCGATCCCGGGGATGTCGTCCACGGAGGCGACGTCGGGGCCCTTGATCATGTACCACAGGCGGCCGAGCGCCGGCACCGTCTTCTCGAGGACCAGGTTGTAGGAGGCCTTCCCGCCGCCGACGGGCTCGTGCACGAGGTGCAGGGGACGCCAGCCGTGGTCCGCCTTGACGTCCGCGAAGGACGCGGACTGCAGCAGGTTGCCTCCTTGGGGGTTCGCCGTGACGTGGGCGTCCCAGTCGGCGATCTCCTGGTCGGTGGCGAAGCGTGCGGTGAACTCTCGCAAGGCTCTCTCAATCGTCGGAAGGGTCGGGGGTGCCGGGCCGGGAGCGGCCGCGGGGCCGGCGGGGACCGGCCCGAGCCAGTCTAACCGCGCAGGCCTGAGCCGGTTCTGAGCCGTGCGCACCCCGCGGCCGGGCGGGTGCTCCGGCGGGTCCGGGGCCCGGCACGGGGCTGTGTATTCTGTTCAGGCGATTCGCACCAGCACGCAGACGCAACGCACGAGACGCGGTCCGCCCCTCGCCGGGGAACCCGGACCAGGGAGGTGGCGGAAGCCGTGGGCGGACCGGGCGGACGCTGGAGCATCGCGCGCGCCGCGGTGCTCGTGGCCGGGCTGACCGCCGTCTCGACCGTGCTGGGCTTCGTCCGGGACGTCGTGATCGGCGCCGTGTTCGGCGCCGGCGCGCAGCTGGACGCCTGGTTCGTGGCCCAGGGCGTGATGAACGTCGTCCTCGGCCTGATCGCCTGGGCGATGGCCCGCTCCGTGACTCCGGTGACGGCACGCGAGGCCGCCCGGGAGCGCGCCGAGGGCACCGGGTGCCGGGGCCACCGGGGCTTCGAGGTGTCCCTCACCCTCACCGTGCTCGTCCTCGGCCTCGCCGGGGTGGTGGTGGGCCTGCTCGCGGCGCCCGTGACGAGCCTGCTCGCCCCGGGGTTCGACGACGCGCAGACGGCCACCGCCGCCGCGCTCACCCGCATCGTGCTGGTGGCGACCGTGCTGGTGGCCGGCACCGATCTGCTGGCCTCGCTCGCCCAGGCGCACGGGCGCTTCGCATGGTCCTCGCTGCAGGGCGTGCCGTTCAACCTGGTGATGATCGCCGCCGCGGGCGTGTTCGGGCCCCGGTACGGGATCACGGCGCTCGCGGTCGGCTACGTGGCCGGGTCCGCCGCGCGGCTGCTGATGCAGCTGCCCCCGGTGCTGGCCCTGGGGGCGCGGATACGGCCCCGCTGGGAGCTGCGGGACCCGAGCTTCCGGGAGATCGTCCGGCTGGTCCCGCCCATGCTGGTGGGCAACGCCGTGGTGAACGTCAACACCCTGGTCGACCGCGCCGTGGGCTCCACCCTCGGGGACGGGGCGATCTCGGCGCTGTCGTACGGCTGGCGCCTCGTCGACCTGCCCGAGACCCTGGTCATCGCCGCGCTCCTGGCACCCCTCTACCCCGCGCTGGGCGCCGCCGCGGACGACCGCCCGGAGCTGCGGCGGCTCGTGGACCGCGGGCTGTCCGTGGTCGTGACGGTGCTGACGCCGATCTGCACCGTGTTCGTGGTGGCCGCGGCCCCGCTGGTCGCCACGGCGTTCGGCCACGGGGCCTTCGACGCCGGGGACGTGCGGGCGACGGCGACGGCGGTCGCCTGGTACGCCCCGGCCCTGCTCGCCCTCGGCTGCCGGCAGGTGGTGGTCCGCGCCTCCTACGCACTCGGCGACTCCAGGGGCCCGGTGGTGGTGGCCGTGCTGGCCATGGTGGTCAACGTGGCCGGGGACCTCGTCCTCGCCCCGCTGATGGGCCTCGCCGGGATCGCGGCGGCCACCACCGCGTCCCTGGCCGTGGCGGCGCTGCTCAACGCGGGGCTGCTGCACCGGCGGCACGCCGGGCTCGACCCGCGGTCGGCCGCGGGCCTGCTCGGCCGGGCGCTCCTGCTGGCGGCCGTCGCCGGCGGCGCCGGGCTGGGCGTGCGGGAGGCGCTGCCCGTCCTGCCGCCGATCGTGCTCGCCGTGGTCCTCGCCGCCGTGGTGGGCGGGACCTACCTGTTGGGCCTGGCCGCCCTGCGCGCGCCCGAGCGCCGCCTGCTCGGGGAGGTCCTGGGCGCGGTGCTGCGGCGGCGCTGAGCGGGGCTACCGGCTGCGGGCCGCGCCCGTGAGGCGCCAGGTGGCCAGGTGCCAGGCGGGGCCGGGGTCGCGCGGGTCCCACACGCTGTGCTGGGCCCCGCGGCCCCAGCGGAGCGTGTCGGCGACGTCCGCCGCCAGGCCGCCGCGGCGCTCGGCGGCGGCCCGCCGGAGATCCCCGCCGAGCCAGGCGTAGCGCACACCGGTCCGGGCGTCCGGCAGCTCGGGCACCGGGCAGCCCAGCGCCAGACGGGCCCAGGCGTCGGCCAGCCCGGGGCGGGCGGCCTCCGCGAGGGCCATGGAGCCGAAGAACCGGCCGTTGAGGTCGATGAGCTGCGGCACCCCGTCCTCGCCGGTCAGGAACTGCAGCTCCACGAGCCCCCACCAGCCCAGCTCGCGCAGCAGCGCCTCGGCGCGGGCCGCCAGCTCCTCGTCGACAGGGACCGTGCGGGCGCGCGCCGAGACGCCGTGGGGCGTGGGCCACAGCCGTGAGGTGGCCTGCTGCACCCGCCCGTGCAGGCGACCGTCGCGCTGGACGCCGATCAGCGCCCCGAGGCTGCCGTGCACGGGCTGCTGGAGGACCGGATCCGCACCGGCGGCGCGGATCCGGTGGACCTGGGCGGCCGCGGCGCGGGCGTCCGGGAAGAGCTTGGCCTCGATCCGGTGGGGGCGGGTCTGACCGGGGGCCCAGTGCGCGCGGCACTTGACCACGACCGGCCCGGTCCAGGACGCGAGCGCCTCGTCCGTGGCCGGCAGCGTCTGCGGAGCGGCCAGTCCGGCGCGGGCCGCCCGTGCGGCCAGGCCGACCTTGTCGAGGGCGGCCGCGACCACGTCGGGGCCCGGGTGGGCCACCTCCGCCGGGATGTGCCGCCGGTACGCGGAGACGGCGGCCATCCAGTCGTCGCCGGCGCCGAAGACGATGTCGTAGGCCCCCTCGGCGACCGCCCGGCGGACGCCGTCGATGAAGCCGTCGGCGTCGCCGCGCGGCCGCGGCACCGCGTGGCGCGCCGCCGCCGCCCGGGTGGCGCCCAGCATGCCCGGGCCGTCCGGTGTTCCCACCCCGACCACCCAGCCGGCCCGTTCGAGGGCGCGCGCACCGGCCAGGGCTCCCCGGTCCCGGCCGGTCCCCACGACCAGCGCCCGGCGCGGTTCGGACCCGGCGCCCCCGGTGCCCCCGGTCCGCCGGTGGTCGGGTCCGGGCGGTGGTGGTGCGGGCGTCATCGGTCCTCCATCAGGGTGTGCGGGCATCCCTCCCACGGTAGTCCCTGGCCGCAGGCCCCGGCCGCCGGGCCGGACACCCCGGCGCCCGCCCACCGGGGGTGGACGGGCGCCGGGGTGCCGGTGCGGCGGAGGCGACTACTCGGCGTCGTGGTCCGTCTCGAGGATGCGCACGAGGTTCTCGAGCGCGTCCTCGGCGCCGTCCCCCTCGGCGCGGAGGACCACCTTGTCCCCCTGACCGGCGCCGAGGGACATCAGCGACAGCACGCTGGAGGCGTCCATGGCCTCGTCCGCGGGCTCGCCCTCGGCGGCGATGGTGATCTCGAGGTCGTACTCCCCGGCCGCCTCGGCGAAGATCGCGGCGGGGCGGGCGTGCAGGCCCACGGAGGATGCGATGGTTGCGGTGCGTTCTGCCATGGTGGTTCTCCTTCGGTGTGCGGGGTCCTGGGTTCGGGGCCCCTGTGGGTGGTGTGGTGGCGGCCGGCGCGGGCCGCCGGTCAGAGGCCCAGCTCGGCGAGCACGCCGAGCTCCGCGCGCACTGCGGCGGCGGCCTCCTCGGCGCTGGGCTGCTGGACGGCGAGCGCGGCGAGGGCCTGGGCGGTGCCCATGTCCACGCTGCGCAGGACGGCGGCGACCGGGGCCAGCCCGCGGGCGCTCATGGACAGGGTGTGCACGCCGAGGCCCACGAGCACCACGGCCAGGGCGGGATCGGCCGCGGCCTCTCCGCACACGCCCACGTTGCGCGGTCCGGCGCCCTCGGCCTCGGCCTCCCGGGCGCCCTGCACGGTGCTCCGGACCATCCGCAGCACGGCGGGCTGCCAGGGGTTGTTGAGCTCCGCGAGGGCACCCATCATCCGGTCGGCCGCCATCGTGTACTGGGTCAGGTCGTTGGTGCCCAGGGAGACGAACTGCACGTGGCGCAGGATCTGGTCGGCGGTCACCGCCGCGGACGGCGTCTCGACCATGACCCCGGGCACCCGCAGGCCGGCGGCGGCGGCCATCCGCGCGAACTCCTGGGCCTCGGTGGTCGTGGCGATCATGGGGGCCATGACCCACACCTCGGCGTCCGTGGCCTCCTCCGCCCGCGCGATCGCCTCGAGCTGCCGGGCGAGCACCCCGGGCACCGCGCGGTCCGTGCGGTAGCCGCGCACCCCCAGCGCCGGGTTCGGCTCGGAGGTGTCGGTGAGGAACGGCAGCGGCTTGTCCGCCCCGGCGTCGAGGGTGCGCACGACGACCTTCTTGCCGGGGAAGGACGCCAGGATCGCGGTGTACTGCTCGACCTGCTCCTCGACCGACGGCTCCTGGTCCCGGCCCAGGAAGCAGAACTCGGTGCGCAGCAGCCCCACGCCCTGGGCCCCGGCCGCGGCCGCGGCCCGGGCGTCCTCGGGGGTGCCCACATTGGCCAGCAGCGGGATCTCGGTGCCGTCGGCGAGCACGCCGCGGCCGTCGAAGCCGCTGCGCGCCCCGGCGCTGCGCACCCAGGCCTCGACGAGCTCCCGCTCGTCCGCGCCGGGCTCGGTCCGGATCTCCCCGGTGGCCCCGTCCACGTAGACCTCGGTGCCGTCCGGGACGCCCTCGACGTCACGGGCGGCCACGACGGCGGGCAGCCCGAGGTTGCGCGCGAGGATGGCCGTGTGGGACTGCGGGCCGCCGCCGGAGGTGACCAGGGCGAGCACCTTGGTGGGGTCCAGGGTCGCGGTGTCGGCCGGGGCGAGGTCCTCCGCGGTCAGCACGAACGGCTCGTCCCGCTGCGGGATGCCCGGCATGGGCAGGCCCTGCAGCTGGCACACGAGCCGCGCCCGGACGTCCTGGATGTCCGCGGCGCGCTCGGCCATGTACCCGCCCAGGGCGCGCATCTGGTCGGCGTAGTCGCTCGCGGCCTCCCACAGCGCCCGCTCGGGGGCGAGCCCGCGCCCGGTGATGAGCTTCGCCGCGTTCTTCAGCAGCGCCTTGTCCCCGGCCATGAGCGCGGTGGACTTCAGCACGTCCGCCGCGTCCTTCTCGGTGGCGGCCTCGGCCCGCCGCTTGAGCTCGGCCTTGACCGCGGCCGCGGCCTCCTGCAGGCGTGCCACCGCCGCCTCGGGCTCCTCGTCCTGGAGGCTCAGGCCCGTGGCCGGTTCCGAGACCGGCTTCGGCATGCTCACGAGCTCGCCGATGACGCGGCCCGCGCACACTCCCACGCCTGTCAGTGTCTGCATGGTGTTCCTCTTCCTCGAGAAAAAGCTGGTCGGTCGGCGCACGGGCCCCGGCCGGGGCCCGTGCGCGTCGCTCAGGCGGTGGTCGGCACGGCGGCCGCGTCCTCGCGCGAGCGGGTGGCGTCCGCCACTCGCCCGTGCGCGCCGCCCACGTGCTTCAGGGCGACGACGATGCCTGCTGTGACCACCGTACCGACAACCACCGAGAGCAGGAACATCAGCGGGTTGCCGATGAGCGGCAGGATCCACACGCCGCCGTGCGGCGCCGGGGAGAGCGCCCCGGAGCTCAGGGAGATCGCCCCGGCCACGGCACCGCCCACCATGGTGGAGGGCAGCACGCGCAGCGGGTCGGCTGCGGCGAAGGGAATGGCGCCCTCGGAGATGAAGGACGCGCCCAGCAGCCAGGCGGCCTTGCCGTTCTCCTGCTCGGCCACGGTGAAGTAGCGCTTGGCCACGAGCGAGGCCAGGGCCAGGCCCAGCGGCGGGACCATGCCGGCGGCGATGACGGCGGCCATGATCTCCTGCGGGGCGGTGTTGGCGACGGTCGCGGCGCCCAGGCCGGCGGCGGCGAAGGTGTAGGCCACCTTGTTGATCGGCCCGCCCAGGTCCGCGCCCATCATGAGGCCGAGGATCGCGCCGAGCGCCAGCGCGCTGGCGCCGGTCATGCCGTTGAGCCACTCGGTGAGCCAGGCCATGAACGTGGCGATCGGTCCGCCCAGGACCAGGAGCAGCAGCCCCGAGGAGAACAGGGTCGCCAGCAGCGGGATGATGACCACCGGCATCAGGGAGCCGAGCCAGCGCGGCAGCCGCGGCTGCGCCAGCCAGTAGGCGGCGAGGCCCGCCAGCAGGCCGCCCACGATGCCGCCGAGGAAGCCGGCGCCCATGAAGTTGGCGACCAGGCCCGCGGCGAAGCCGGGGGCGATGCCCGGCCGGTCGGCCAGGCCGTAGGCGATGTAGCCGGCCAGCGCCGGGACCAGCAGCCCGATGGCGAGGGAGCCCATCTTGAACAGCACGGCCCCGATGTACTGGGCGAGGGTGAACTCGCCCAGGCTCCAGATGGTGGAGCCCGTCAGGACGTCGTCGGCGATGTTGGCGATGTCCGCGCCGGCGACCATGAAGCCCAGCGCGATGAGCAGACCGCCCGCGGCCACGAACGGGATCATGTAGCTCACGCCGGTCATCACGGCCTTGCGGATGCGGGTCCCCCAGCCCTCGCGGCCGCCGGAGGCCTCGGCCTCGTCGGCGCTGCCGGCGGCCCCCTGCACGCGCTTGGCGTTCGGGTTCTCGGCGTTGGCGAGCGCCTCCTCGATCATGACCTTGGGCTCGTCGATGCCGCGCTTGACCGGGGAGGCGACGTAGGGCTTGCCGGCGAAGCGGGAGCGGTCCCGGACGTCGACGTCGGTGGCGAAGATCACCGCGTCGGCCGCGGCGATCGTGGCCGGGTCGAGCTTGGTGAAGCCTGCGGAGCCCTGGGTCTCGACCTGCAGGTCGACGCCCATCCCCTCGGCCGCGTAGGTCAGCCCGTCCGCGGCCATGTAGGTGTGGGCGATGCCGGTGGGGCAGGCCGTGACGGCCACGATCCTCCGGCGCGCCGACGCTCCGGGGGCCGGCGCGCTCCCGGTCGGCTCCGCCGTGGCCGGCGCGTCCTGCGTCCCGGGCCGGGACTCGACGGAGGCCGGGACCGCCGCGGCCGCCGTGGAGCCGGCGGTGGCGGTGGCGGCCGCGCCGTCCTCGGGGGCCGGGCTCAGGTCCAGCGCGTCGTCGACGATCCGCACGATCTCCTGCTCGGAGCGGGCCGAGCGCAGGGAGGCGACGAAGTCCTTCTTCATGAGCGAGCGGGCGAGCTTGGCCAGCAGCTTCAGGTGGGTCTGATCGGCGCCCTCGGGCGCCGCGATGAAGAAGACGATGTCGGCGGGGCCGTCCTTGGCGCCCCAGGGGACGCCCTCGGCCAGGCGGGCCATGACGAGGGTCGGCTCCGTGACTGCCGCGGAGCGGCAGTGCGGGATGGCGATGCCGCCGGGGATGCCGGTGGCGGTCTTGTTCTCCCGGGCGATGGCGTCGGCCAGCAGCCCGTCCAGCTGCTCGGCGCGCCCGGTGCGCTGCACCAGGGCGGCCAGCTGGCCGATGACGGTTTCCTTGTCCCCTCCCAGGTCTTGGTCGAGCGAGACCAGGTCGGGGGTGATGAGCTCGGACACGGTGTCCTCCTTGAGCGGCCGGGTCGGTGCCCGGGTGGTGCGGATGAGCTGGAGCGGTTCAGGTGGAGCGGTTCAGGTGGAGCGGATGAGGTGGAACGGGTCAGTCGGCGGCCGCGCGCACGGAGAGCTCGCGCACGGTGACCGCCTCGGGAGTGGTCTCGGGAAGGGACGGGACGCGGGTCCCCGGCAGGGCCGCCGCCGCGGAGCCGGAGGCCACGGCCTGCCGCAGGCACTCCGGCGGCGCGTCGCCGCGCTCCTGGGCGATGAGGTAGCCCGAGAGCGAGCTGTCGCCGGCGCCCACGGTGGAGCGCACCGCCACGGGTTCGTGGACGGCGTGCCAGGAGCCCTCGGCGGCGGTGAGCACCGCCCCGCCGGCGCCGAGGGTGGTCAGCACCGCGCCCAGGCCGCGCGCCACGAGGGCGGCGGCGGTCGCGGCGGCGAGCTCGGGAGCGGCCTCGAGCTCCTCGCCGTCGTGCGTCCCCACCAGCTCGGCGAGCTCCTCGCCGTTGGGCTTGATGAGGTCGGGCAGGGCGTCGTCGGCGGCGGTGGCGCCCCGGAGGGCGGCCCCGGAGGTGTCCACGGCGAACCGGGGCGCCCGCTCCCCCAGGGCCGAGCGGACCCCGCGGACGATCCGCGCGTAGACGTCCTCGGGGGCGCCCGGCGGCAGCGAGCCGGCCAGGACCACCCAGGAGGCGTCCGCCCCGTGTCGCACCAGCAGCTCCACCACCGCGTCGAGGTGCTCGGGGAGCAGCGGCGTGCCGGGGGCGTTGATCTTGGTGGTGGTGCCGTCGGGCTCGGTGATCGTGATGTTCGAGCGGATCGGCGCCCCCGCCGGGACGGTCTCGTAGGGGACCTGCGCGGCGGCGAGCTCGGCCAGCAGCGGGTCGCCGGGGTCCCCGGGCAGCACGGCCAGGGTCGGGACCCCGCTCACGCGCAGGGCCCGGGAGATGTTCACGCCCTTGCCCCCGGCGTCCTGCCGGGCCCCGGCGGCGCGCTGGACGGCGCCGCGGCGCAGCGGGGAGGGCAGCTCCACGGTGCGGTCGAGGGAGGGGTTGAGGGTGACGGTGAGGATCACGCGACGATCACCTCGACGTCGGCCTCCTCGAGGGCGGCGGCCAGCTCGGGGCCGGGGGCCCGGTCGGTGATGAGGGTGTCGATGTCCTCGAGGGACGCGAAGCGCATGAGGGTCTCCTGGTCGTGCTTGGCGGAGTCGCAGAGGACCACGACCCGCCGGGAGGTCTGGATGATGGCGGTCTTGACGACCGCCTCGATGGGATCGGGAGTGCTCAGCCCGAACGTGGCGTGGATCCCGTTGCAGCCCACGAACGCGAGGTCGGGGCGCAGCCGGGTGTAGTGCTCCGCGGCCCGGCCGCCGGCGGCGGCCCAGGTGAGCTTGCGGACCCGCCCGCCCACGAGCTCGAGGCCGATGCCGTTGGCGTCGGCCAGCTTGGCCGCGATGTGCAGGGCGTGGGTGATGATCAGCTGCTCCTGCCCGTCGGCCAGGCTGGAGTCGGTCCGGACGATGAGGTCGGCCAGCGCCTCGACCGTGCTGCCGGCGTCGAGGACGACCGCGCCGGCCCCGCTGTTGCGCAGCAGGGTGAAGGCGGCCTCCGCGATGCGCCGCTTCTCGGGCGTGTTGAGGTGCTGGCGCGAGTGGATGGCCTTCTCGTCGGAGGTGGACTGGTCCACGGAGACCGCGCCCCCGTGCACCCGCCGGAGCCGGCCGGCGGCCTCCAGCGCGGCGAGGTCGCGGCGGACCGTCTCCATGGTGACGTCGAAACGGCGCGCCAGCTCGGCGCCGTTGACCCGGCGGGTCGTGCCCACCAGCGCGGCGATCTCGGCCTGGCGTTCCTCTGCGAACATGACATCCACCTCACGAACTGCGACGACGCAGGGGCCCTGCGTTCCTTTGAGTTTATGTGAGTTCGTGTGGTTTTACCAGGGGTCGTCGTGATCCATTTCACGGAGCGTCGCACGGGCGAGCGATCTCCTGCGGGCGCCCTCCCGGACGGGGCGGGGAGGGTGCCGGACGCCTCGGCGGGGGCGGGCCCGCCGATGCGGCGGGGCCCGCGGGACGCCGATATCATCCAGGGGACGGAGGACGGGCGGGCCCGCGAGCCGGGGCACCCGGCCCCGCGGGGCGGCCGCGAGGAGGCCCTGCGGGGCCCCGGGACGCCCGCGCGGCGCCCCGCGCCGGTCCCTCCTCCGTCGCGGGATCCCGACGGGACCCCGCCGCACCCGACCTGCAGGAGAGCACCCCCATGACGCCCCGTGAGCTCTACGGCCGCTTCGCCCTCGCGGAGGCGGTGACCTGGACCCTGCTGATCCTCGGCATGGTGCTGAAGTACACGGGGGTCTCCGAGGCCCTCGTCCCGGTCTTCGGGATGCTGCACGGGGTCGTGTTCCTCGGCTACTGCCTGGTGACGTGCTTCGTGTGGGTGGACCAGCGGTGGCCGGTGGGCTTCGGCGTGCTCGGCCTGGCCAGTGCCGTGGTGCCCTGGGCCACGATCCCCTTCGAGCGCCGCGCGCAGCGCTCCGGGCGGCTGGCCGGCGGCTGGCGCCTGGCCCCGGGCGGTGAGCGCCCCGCCACCGTGCCGGAGCGGCTGCAGGCGTGGTCCCTGCGCAGCCCGCTGCTGGCGACCCTGGTGGGCCTGGTCGCGGTGGCGGCCCTGACCTCGGTGCTGCTCCACCTGGGCCCGCCGGTCCCCCGCGGCTGAGCCGCGGCGCGGGCGGTTCCGGGTCCCGGGGCCCCGGTATAGCGTGGTCCCCGGGACGGCACCGCCGACCGTCGGCGGGCCACGAGGAGGAACCACGTGACCAATTTCGCCAATGTCGAGCGCCGGCACCTCGCCGCGCTCCTGCGCCGCCTGGGCCCCGACGCCCCCACCCTGTGCGAGGGCTGGACCACCCGTGACCTCGCCGTGCACCTCGTGCTGCGCGACGGGCGGCCCGACGTCCTGGCCGGCCGGGCCCTGTCCCGGGTGCCGGTGCTGCGCGACCGGGCCCGGCGCGCCGAGGAGGCCGTGGCCGGGCAGCCGTGGGAGGAGCTCGTGCGCAAGGTCGAGCACCCGCCGCTGTACTCCCCGGCGCGGCTGGGCCCGCTGGACAAGCGGATGAACACCGTGGAGTTCTTCGTCCACCACGAGGACGCCCGCCGCGCCCAGCCCGAGTGGCACGACCGCCCGCTGCTGCACGACGAGGAGCAGGCGCTGTGGCAGGGCCTGAGCCTCATGGCCAAGGTCATGCTCAAGGACGAGGACGACACCGTGGTGCTCATCGCGCCCTCCTACGGCGCCGTGCGCGGGGGCCGGGGCCGGACCGGCACGGTGCGGGTGCTGCGCGCCGTGCCCAGCGAGCTGCTGCTGTGGGCCTTCGGCCGGCGCGGGCAGGCCCGCGTGGAGGAGACGGTCGAGTAGACCTGGTCCTGCACGGACGGACGGGGGACCGCGCGGCGCGCGGTCCCCCGTCCGTCCGTGGCCGGGTCCCCGGCCTCAGCCGGTCAGCGGAACAGGTCCGCCCGGACGCCCATGATGATCCGGTCACCGGAC
>NZ_LDNX01000031.1:0-26465 GCF_001027955.1 Kocuria sp. SM24M-10
GACGGAGGGACCGGCCGCGCGGCCGGTCCCTCCGTCGGGGTCCCCGTGCGCGGGAACTCAGGCCCGGGCGGCCGCGGCAGGGGCCTCGTCGGCGGGAGGCGCGGGCTCGAGGGCCGGGGTCGTCTCCAGGTCGTGCAGCTGATCCTGGATGAAGCCCCGCAGCTTGTCGCGGTAGTCCTGCTCGAAGCCGCGCAGCCCCTCGACGCGGTGCTGCAGCGCGGCCTCCTCGTCCCGCAGGGCGGTCAGGGTCTGCTCGCGGGTGCGCTGTGCGTCCTCGACGAGCTCCTCGGCCTGCGCCCGGGCCTCGGCGACGAGCCGGTCGCGCTCCGCGGCGCCCTCGGCGACGAACTCGTCGTGCAGCTTCTGCGCCATCGCGAGGACACCGGCCGCGGACTGCGCGGCGCCGGCCGGGCTCTCCCCGGCGGACGGCTCGGCGAGGACCGGCTGCGCGGCGGACGGCTCGGCGGCGGGCTCGCTCACCGCGGTCCCGGCGGCGGCCGGTCCGGCGGAGGGCTCCTCGGCCGCGGCCGGGCCCGGCTCCGTGGACGGCGCGGACTCCCGGGGGGCGACCGGCCGGCCGGCCGTCTCGAGCTGCTGCTTGAGGTCCGTGTTCTCCTGGTTCAGGCGCCGCAGCTCCACGACGATCTCGTCGAGGAAGTCGTCGACCTCGTCCTGGTCGTAGCCCTCCCGGAACTTGGTGGGCTGGAACCGCTTGTTGATGACGTCTTCGGGCGTCAGGGCCATGAGTGCATTCCTCCTAGGGCGGGGCGCGGGCGCGGCCCGCGGCGGGGGCTCCGTCCGACCGGCGCCGGGGGCGGACCGGCGGCCGGCACCCGGTGGGTCGTGCGGTTACAGCGTACAGGCAGGTCGCAGCTGGGCCGGGTCAGACCAGCAGCTGGCCGACGATGCCCTGGACGATGCTGACGGCGAAGATGAGGATCAGGAAGCCGAGGTCCAGGGCCACCCCGCCGAAGCGCAGCGGCGGCACGATCCGGCGCAGCCACCGCATGGGCGGGTCGGTGACGGTGTACACGGCGGAGGCGCCCACGAGGGCGATTCCGCGGGGCCGCCAGCTGCGGGCGAACATCTGCACCCAGTCCAGGACGAGCCGGGCCAGCAGCGCCACGTACACGAGGTGCAGGGCCAGGTACAGCAGGGAGAGCAACAGGTCCATCGGTCCGCCTCAGTCCTCCGGGTGGTCGTCGGTGCCGTCCTCGGCCTCGCCGCCGGCCGGGTGTCCGACGACCTCGACGTAGGACGGGGTGAGCAGGAAGACCTTGCCGGTCACCCGCTCGATGGAGCCGTGGAGGGCGAAGACCAGCCCGGCGGAGAAGTCCACCAGCCGCTTGGCCTCGGCGTCGCCCATGTCGCTGACGTTCATGATGACGGGGGTGCCCTCGCGGAAGGCCTCGCCGATGGACTTCGCGTCGTTGTAGGAGCGGGGGTGGACCGTGGTGATCGTGCGCAAGGTCGAGCTGTCCTCTCGAGAGCTGGAGGGGGCGCGTTTGATGGGGGTGACCGGCGCCCTGTACTCGGCCGACCGGCGCGGCACGGCCACGGCCGTGGACTCGTGGGCGCGGGCCTCGCGCGGCTCCTCGCGGACCGCGACGGCGGACTGGTGCTCCTGGCGGGCAGGCGTCGGGTCGTCGTCGTAGTCCTCGTCCGTCTCGGCGAGGCCGAGATAGATCATGGTGCGGCGCAACGCTCCGGCCATGGTGCTCTCCTTGACTGTCTGTGCGGATATCGGCGGTGGGGGGAGTTCCGGGATCCTCGGACCGCCCGGCGCCCGTCGTGCTGCACGGATCGCGGTACGGCCCTGGCCCCGCAGGGCCGTCCTCCAAGCTATCCTACGGGCGGTCGCGGGCCGAGGATATCGGAGCCGACGCGCACGTGCGTGGCTCCCCGGGCGACGGCCTCCTCGAGGTCCTGGCTCATGCCGGCGGAGACGGCGCCGGCCTCCGGCAGGACCTCCCGCACCCGGTGCGACAGGTCCTGGAGGCGGTCGAAGGCCGGGCCCGCGGCGGCACCCAGCGGGGCGACGGCCATGACGCCGCCGGCGCGCAGGCCCTCCGTGGCGGCGATCTGCTCCGCGAGCCCCACGACGTCCTCGGGGCGGGCGCCGCCCCGGTGCTCCTCGGCGTCCAGGGACACCTGCACCAGGCAGGTGAGGTCCTGCCGGACACACGGACCGGCAGGGACCTGCCCGGCCGCGGCCTCCTCCCGGTGCCGCCGCACCGCCTTGCCCAGCGCGGTGACGAGGGAACCACGGTCCACCGAGTGCACCCACGAGGCGTAGCGGACCACGGACTTCGCCTTGTTCGACTGCAGCTGGCCGATGAAGTGCCAGGCCAAAGGGCCGTCGAGGAGCTCCGCGACCTCCCGGGCCTTGCCGGCGGCCTCCTGGTCCCGGTTCTCCCCCACGTCGCGCACGCCCAGCCGGTGCAGCCGGAGGACGTCCGCGGCGGGGAAGAACTTGGTCACGGCGACCAGCGTGGGCGCCGGGGCGCCGGCGCCGCGGGCCGCGGCCCCGATCCGGGCCCGGACGCGCTCCAACGCCTCGGCGAGCTCCCGGCTGCGCGCGTCGTCCGCACCGGCGCTCATGCCGTGCGCTCCGCCCGGGCGCCGGGGCGGCTGCGCCAGACGAGGCCGACGATCCGGCCGGAGCCGGGGTCCCGCCGGTGCGAGGAGAGCCGCTCGTCCTCCAGGGTGCAGGCCGGCCCGTGGTCGGCCGCGGGCTCGGTGACGGCCACGCCGAGTCCGGCGAGCCGGTCCCGGGCGCCGGCGCGCAGGTCCAGGGCCGGGGTGCCCCAGGACGTGGTGGCGGCCACCGCGGGGATCCGCCGCAGCGACTCCTCCCGCATCGCGGCCGGCACCTCGTAGCAGCTGCCGCAGATCGAGGGTCCCACCCAGGCGGCGACCCCGTCCGCACCCCGCTCCCGCAGCCGCTCCACGGTGCGCTCCAGCACACCGTGGAGCAGACCCCGCCGCCCGGCGTGCGCCACGGCCGTGACCGGGCCGCCGGGGCCCGCGCCCAGGAACAGCACGGGCACGCAGTCGGCCACCATCACGGCCAGCGGCACGCCCGTGGCCGAGACCGCGGCGTCGGCCACGGGCACCGCCGTGCGGTCGGTGCGGTCGGCGTCCACGACGTCGGTGCCGTGCACCTGCTCCAGGAAGAGCAGCGAGCCGGCGGCCACCCCCATCGACCGCTCGAGGGCGGCCCGGCGGCGGCGCACCGCGGCCGGGTCGTCGCCCGTGTGCAGCGCGAGGTTGCCCGCGCCGCGGTCCGTGAAGGCCATCCGGACGCCCGGCCCGACCTCGTCCTGCCACCAGAACACCCTGGTCCTCCTCTGTCGTGCCGCACCGGCCGCCGGACGGACGGGGCGGGGTTAAAGCGCCCGGGGGCGGACGCGGTGCACCGCGTCCGCCCCCGGGCCGGGACTCACTTCAGGAAGTCGGGGAAGTCCAGGGAGTCCTTGCGGGCGGAACCGGCGGGCGAGCCGGCCTCGGCCTCGGCGGGCAGGTCGACGTCGAAGCCGGCGTCGTCGGGCACGTCGTCGTTGGCCGCCGGCTGGGCCCACCGCTGCGCGGTGGCGGGCTGGCCGAAGGAGGCGGTGCCGCCGCGCTGCGGGGAGCGGCCCAGGCCGGCGGGCTGGCCGGCGCCGGAGCCGAAGGCGGCGCGGGTGCTCGCGGCCTGCTGGGCGGCGGCGTTGGTGTTGTTCGCGTTGGTCTCCGGGCTCACGGAGTCGAAGCCGGCGGCGATGACGGTGACCCGGGCCTGGTCGCCGAGGGCGTCGTCGATGACGGCGCCGAAGATGATGTTCGCCTCGGGGTGGGCCACCTCCTGCACCAGGCGGGCCGCCTCGTTGATCTCGAACAGGCCGAGGTCGGAGCCGCCCTGGATGGACAGCAGCACGCCGTGGGCGCCGTCGATGGAGGCCTCCAGCAGCGGGGACGCGATGGCGAGCTCCGCGGCCTTCACCGCGCGGTCCTCGCCCTGCGCCGCGCCGATGCCCATGAGCGCCGAGCCGGCGCCCTGCATCACGGACTTCACATCGGCGAAGTCGAGGTTGATCAGGCCCGGGGTGGTGATCAGGTCGGTGATCCCCTGCACGCCGGAGAGCAGCACCTGGTCCGCGGACTTGAAGGCGTCGAGCATGGACACGTTGCGGTCGGAGATCGACAGCAACCGGTCGTTCGGGATCACGATCAGGGTGTCGACCTCGTCGCGCAGGGTCTCGATGCCGTTCTCCGCCTGGTTGGAGCGGCGGCGGCCCTCGAAGGTGAACGGGCGGGTGACCACGCCGATGGTCAGGGCCCCCAGGGAGCGGGCGATCCGGGCGACCACGGGGGCGCCGCCGGTGCCGGTGCCGCCGCCCTCGCCGGCGGTCACGAACACCATGTCGGCCCCCTTGAGGACCTCCTCGATCTCCTCGTGGTGGTCCTCCGCCGCCTGGCGCCCGACATCCGGGTTGGCGCCGGCGCCCAGCCCGCGGGTCAGCTCGCGCCCGACGTCGAGCTTGACGTCGGCGTCGCTCATCAGCAGGGCCTGCGCGTCCGTGTTGATCGCGATGAACTCGACACCGCGCAGCCCCTCCTCGATCATCCGGTTGACGGCGTTGACACCGCCGCCGCCGATTCCGACGACCTTGATGACGGCCAAGTAGTTCTGGGGGGTGGAGGAGTCCATGGGTACCTAACTCGAGATGGTTTCGGGGCCGGGGTCGCAAGCCGTTGCTCAACCTTCGATCGAAGGTGGAACGTCAGGCCGTCAGCTGCTGCTCCGGGCGGTTGGATGTCGGGTCAAGACTAACAACCGAGGGGACCACCTGCACGACAAGCCATACCGCTTTCGACACTTTTCGCCAAAACCGCAGGCCGCACCGGTGTCCGGCCCAGGTCTCAAGCTCTGGTGGAAGCTGAGTCGCGGCACGCGGTGCTCAGCGCACCACGGGGCGCGTCGGGCTGGACACGTCGTAGGTCTCCACGCCGCTGCCGGCCCCGCGCGCCTCGACGAGCTCCCGGAGCACCTGGGCCTTCAGCTCGCTGTCCTCGGCGGTGCCCCACACGACGGTGCGGCCGTCGGTGAACGCGAGTTCCACGGAGGACAGGGACTCGGCCGAGGCCGTGCGCAGCTGGGCGAGGACGGACTCGGGCAGTGCGGCCAGCACGTCGGTGATGGCGTCGAAGCGCTCGCCCTCCAGCACCTCGGGGCCGCCCGTGACCACCGGCACGGCCGCCTCCTCGGCGGTGGCCGCGGTGGTGAGCCGCACGCCCTCCGAGTCCACGACCGCGAACTGGTCGCCGTCCTGGACCGCGGCCACCGGCACCCGCTCGTGCAGCTCCACGATCAGGTGGTGCGGCGGTTCGAGCACGACCTCGATCGAGCGGACCTGCGGGATGGCCCCCACGCGGGCACGGACGTCCTGCTTCGAGATCCGGGTCAGCGGGATCCCGCGGTAGCCCTCCAGGGTCTCCTCGACGCTGGAGGGGTCGGTCAGCTGGGCGCCGCGCACGGAGATGTCCCGCACCGCGAGGGCCGGGGAGAGGAACAGGACGCCGGCGAGCACGGCGAGGGCCACGAGCGCGCCCAGGGCGGCGCCGAGCCGGCGGCGCCGGCGCCGGGCCCCGGCCGAGGCGGGGAACGCGACGACGGTGGCCCCGGCCGCCGTGGAACCGGCCGCCGTGGAGCCGGCCCCGGTAGAGCCGAGGTGGGCGGACTCCGCCGGCACCCGGGAGGCGGTGAGCGTGCGGGACGGCGCGCGCTCCTGCCGGTGCCGTCGCCAGGCGCTGAACCGGCCTCCCGCCGCGGGGGCCTCCACGAGCTCGTCCTCGTCGGAGACGGGCGAGACCTTGGTCCCGTCGTTCACCCGTACCCGGCCGCTCGGCCCCGCGCCCTCGGCGGGGGCCGCGGACCAGGGCCCTGCGGCCGACCGGTCCCCGGCGGTGTCCTGGGGAGCCCCGTCCCGGCCGCCCCCGGCGGGGACGTCCGGGTCGTGCGGGCCCGGAGCGGGCGCTGCCGCGACCGGGGTCTCCGCGACCGGGGCCTCCGGGGCCGGGCCCTCCCGGGCAGGGACCTCCGGCGCCGGGGTGCCGGCGTCCCGAGGGTCGTCGCCGAACCGGGGCTGGTGCGGTCGGCCGTGCCGGCTCATCAGCTCGCCCCGAGCCGGTCCACGAGCAGGGGGCCGAGCCGGGTGACGTCACCGGCCCCGACCGTGAGCACCAGGTCGCCGGCGCGGGCGGCGCGGGCGGCCTCGGTGACCGCCTGCCCGCCCTCGGGGACGTAGCGGACGTGGGCGGGGGCGCGGTCGGTGATGACCTCGCTGGTGAGCCCGGGCACCGGCTGCTCGCGCGCGGCGAAGACGTCGATGACCAGGCTCTCGTCCGCGAGGGCCAGGGCGTCGGCGAACTCCGCGGCGAACTCCCGGGTCCGGGAGAACAGGTGGGGCTGGAAGATGGCGATCACGCGGTGCCCGCCGGCGACCTCCCGGGCCGCGGTGAGGGCCGCGACGACCTCCGTGGGGTGGTGGGCGTAGTCGTCGAAGACCCGCACGCCGCGCCCCTCGCCCCGCAGGTCGAAGCGCCGGGCCGAGCCGTGGAAACCGGCCAGCCCGCGCACGGCGTCCGCGGGCGGGACGCCGGCCTCGACGGCCACGCAGAAGGCGGCGGTGGCGTTGAGCACGTTGTGCCGCCCGGGCACGGCGAGCTCGAGCTGCTCCTCGCGGCGGTCGGCACCCTCCCCCAGCACCAGGGTGCTGCGGGTGCGCAGCCCGTCGGTCCCGTGCGGGATCACCCGCACGTCCGCGGTCGCGTCGGTGCCGTAGCCGACCACGCGTCCGCCGGCGGCCCGGTGCCGCTCGGCCAGGGCCCGCGAGCCGGGGTCGTCCTGGCAGGCCACCAGCAGCCCGTCCTCGGTCAGGGTCGCGGCGAAGTCGTCGAAGGCCTGGTAGAAGGCCTCGCGGGACGGGTAGAAGTCGAGGTGGTCCGGCTCGATGTTGGTGACCACCGCGATCCGGGGACCGTACTTGAGGAAGGAGCCGTCGGACTCGTCGGCCTCCGCCACGAACCACCGGCCGTCCCCGAGGGCGGCGTTGGACCCGAGGTCGGCCACGTGCGCCCCGATGGCCCAGGAGGGGTGCCGGCCGGCGGCGTGCAGGGCCAGAGCGGCCATCGCGCTCGTGGTGGTCTTGCCGTGGGTGCCGGCCACCGCCACGACGTCGCGGCCGTGCATCGTGGCGGCCAGGGCGTCGGAGCGGTGCAGCACGCGCAGCCCGGCGGCCCGCGCCGCGGCGTACTCGGGGTCCTCGGGCGGGATGGCGGTGGAGACGACCACGGTGCGGGCGCCGGTGACGTGCTCGGCCCGCTGGCCCACGAACACCGTGGCGCCCAGGTCCTCGAGCTGGCGCAGCGCCGGGGAGTCCTGGCGGTCGGAGCCGCTGACCGGGACGCCGTGGGCGAGCATGAGCTTGGCGACGGCGGACATGCCGGCCCCGCCCATGCCGATGAAGTGCACCCGGCCCAGCCGGGCGGGGTCGAGCTCGTGCTCAGCGGCCACGGGGCACCTCCTCGAGGATCAGCCGCGCCAGGACGGCGTCGGCATCGCGCACGCCGTGCTCCCGGCTGGCGGCGGCCATGGCGGCGAGCCGGTCCGGCTCGGCCAGCAGCGGGTGGACGTGCTCGCGGTACCAGCCGGGGGTGAAGGCGTCGTCGGGCACCAGCCGTGCCGCGCCCGCGGCCACGAGGGAGGCGGCATTGAGCGACTGCTCGCCGTTGCCCACGGGCAGCGGCACGAACACGGCCGGCAGCCCGACGGCCGCGACCTCGGAGACGGTCGCCGCCCCGGCGCGGGCCACGAGGAGGTCCGCAGCGGCGTAGACCCGCTCCATGCCGTCGACGTACTCGACCTGCACGTAGCCGGGGGCCTCCAGCAGCGTGCCGTCGTCGCGGGTGACCTGCTTGCCGCGACCGGTGACGTGCAGCAGCTGGTGGCCGTGGGCGGCGACCTCCCCGGCCACCGCGGCCACCGTCCGGTTCATGTTCAGGGCCCCGGAGGAGCCGCCGGTGACCACGACGGTGGGCACGTCGGGGTCCAGCCCGAAGGACCGCAGGGCGTCGGCGCGCCGGCCGGCCCGGTCCAGGCCGGCGATCTCCCGGCGCATGGGCATGCCCACGGTGACGGCCCCGCGCAGGGGCGTGCCGGGGAACGCGGTGGCCACGGTCCGTGCCCAGCGCGCGCCCACCCGGTTGGCGAGGCCCGGGCGGGCGTTCGCCTCGTGCACCACGACGGGCAGCCCTCGCCGGGCGGCGGCGAGGTAGACGGGCGTGCAGACGTACCCGCCGACGCCGACCACCACGTCGGGGCGCACCCGGTCCAGGACCTCCCCCGCCTGTCGCACGGCGGCGAGCAGCCGTCCGGGCAGCCGGACGAGGTCCACGGAGATCCGCCGGGGCAGCGGCACCCGGTCGACGAGCTCGAGCGCCAGCCCGGCCTGCGGCACGAGCCGGGTCTCCATCCCGGAGGCGGTGCCCACCGCTGTGAGCCGGGCTCCCGGGGCCTGCTCTTGCAGGGCGGCGGCCACGGCCAGCAGGGGGCTCACGTGCCCGGCGGTGCCGCCGCCGGCGAGCAGGACCGACGGGGCGGCGTCCTCGGTGGTCGGTTCGGACGGTGTCATGCGCGATCCTCGTTCGGGGTGCGGGGGCGGGGGGTGCGGGTGGGGACCGGGATCCGGCGCGGCAGGCGGGTGAAGGACATCACCACGCCGACGGCGGCCAGGCTCATCAGCAACGAGGACCCACCGTAGCTGATGAACGGCAGGGGGACGCCGATCACCGGCAGCACCCCGGTGACCATGCCGATGTTGATGAACGCCTGGCCCACGAGCCACGTCACCACGCACGCCGTGGCGATCCGCACGAACCTGCTGCGCGCGCGCAGGATGATCCGGGCCATCGCCAGGGTCATGACCGCGAACAGCGCGAGGATCAGCACCGTGCCCAGCAGCCCCAGCTCCTCGCCGATGATGGAGAAGATGTAGTCGTTGTGCGCCTCGGGCACGTAGTTGTACTTGAGCCGCGACTGGCCCAGGCCCACCCCCCACCAGCCGCCCGAGGCCAGGGCGTTGAGCCCCTGGTCGGCCTGGTAGCAGGCGTCGGTGGCGCCGCACTCGCCGAACAGCCAGCCGGTGATGCGGTCCACCCGGTGGGGCGCCGCGGCGACGGCGACCGCCCCGAGCGCGACCGCCCCGGCGGCGGCGACGGCGAACAGCCGCAGCGGCGCCCCGGCGAAGAACAGCGCGGCGGCGTAGATCAGCGCGAAGACCAGCGCGGTGCCGACGTCGTCGCCGAGCACGACCAGCAGGGCGGGGATCCCGATGCCCAGCGCCGAGGGCCACAGCGCCTGGCGCCACTCGCGCACGGCGTCGCCCTGCCGGGCCAGCATCATGGCCAGCCACACGGACACGGCGAGCTTCGCGGCCTCGGAGGGCTGGAAGGACTGCCCGCCCACCACGATCCAGTTCCGGTTGCCGTTGATCTCCTGCCCGAGTCCCGTGAACACGAGCAGCAGGAGCAGCACCCCCAGGACCAGCAGGCCCGTGGCGCCGCGCCGGTACCAGGACGTGGGCACGAAGGAGAGCCCGAACATCAGCACGATGCCCAGGCCCGCGTACGTGGCCTGCTTCGTGAAGTACGAGTAGGCGGACTCCTGGGCGGAGATGGACTCCACCGCTGAGGCGGAGAGGACCATCATGATGCCGATCCCGGTGAGCAGCACCACGGACCCGGCCAGCGCGTAGTAGGAGTGGATCAGCGGGCCGTCCACGAGCGTGCGCCAGAAGCGCCGCAGCCCGCCGCGGGGCCCGGGTGCGCTCCCCGCGGCGCCGGTGCGGTCCTGGACCTGCGTCACGACAGCCGCTCCACGAGCTCGGCGACCTCGCGGATGAACGCGTCGCCCCGGTGGGCGTAGGAGGTGAACTGGTCCATCGACGCGGAGGCCGGGGCCATGAGCACGGTGTCCCCCCGCTGCGCCGCCCCGTGGGCCAGGCGCACCGCCGCGGCCATCACGGCGTCCCCGTCCGTGGCGCCGTCCGCCGCGGCCGGCAGGACGGGCACGGCCGGGGCGTGCTCGGCGAGCGCCGCGAGCAGCCCGTCGTTGTCCGTGCCGATGAGCACCACCGTGCGCATCCGTTCGGCGTGCCGGGCCACGAGCCGGTCGTAGGACACGCCCTTGGAGAGCCCGCCGGCGATCCAGACCACCGAGCCGAAGGCCGACAGGGCGGCGTCCGCGGCGTGCGGATTGGTGGCCTTGGAGTCGTTGACCCACACGACCCCGTGCGTGGTGGCCACGGCCTGGATCCGGTGGTCGCCGGGCTCCCAGGCGCGCAGCCCGTCCCGCACGGCCTCCGGGGGCGCGCCCGCGGCGCGGGCCAGCGCCGCGGCGGCCAGGGCGTTGGTGACCCCGTGCGGGGTCGGGATGGGCCCGGTGTCCGCCACGGAGGCGAGTTCCAGCGCGGAGCCGCGCCGGTCCTCGAGGAACGCCCGGTCCACGAGCAGGTCCTCGACCACGCCGAGCATGCTCACGTCGGGGGTCTCCAGGGTGAAGCCCACGGCGCGGCAGCCCTCCACGACGTCGGCCTCCTCGACCATCCGCACGGTCTCGGGCTGCTGGGCGTTGTAGACGCAGGCCACCCGGGTGTGCTCGTAGATCCTCGACTTGTCCGCGACGTAGTTCGCGTAGCCGCCGTGCCAGTCCACGTGGTCCTCCGCGACGTTGAGCACCACCGAGGCCAGCGGGGACACCGAGTGCGCCCAGTGCAGCTGGAAGCTGGAGAGCTCCACCACGAGCACATCGTGCTCCACCGGCTCCCGCAGCGCGTCGAGGACCGGGGTGCCCACGTTGCCCACCGCGGCCACGGTGAGCCCGGCGGCCCGCAGCATCGCCTCCGTCATCCCCACCGTGGTGGTCTTGCCGTTGGTGCCGGTGACGCACACCCACTCGGCGGTCCTGCGCCCGGCGCGCTCCCGGACCCGCCAGGCGAGCTCGACGTCGCCCCAGATCTGGATCCGCTCCGCGGCCGCGGCGGCCAGCAGCGGGGAGTCGGGACGGAGCCCGGGCGAGGTGACCACCAGCTCGGGGCGCTCGCCGTCGACGTCGGGCACGGAGGACCCGTGCGCCTCCCCCAGCAGGACGTCGGCGGCGCCGACGATCCGCAGGGTGTCGGCCTTGCCGCGGGTCGCGGGGGTGTCCGCCCCGTCGACGACGACGACGCGGGCGCCCAGCTCGATCAGGGTGTCCGCGGCGGCGAAGCCCGACACGCCGATCCCGGCCACGACCACGCGCAGCCCGGACCAGTCCGCGTCCCAGCCGGTGAGCCCGGCCAGCCGCGGGCGGTCCAGGACGGGGTTGTCGTTGCTCGCGTGGATCATTGGATCATTCCTCCGTGGGAGAGCAGCCAGTCGCCGTAGAAGACGCCGAGCGCGGCCGCGACGAACAGCCCGGCGATGATCCAGAAACGGACCACGATGGTCACCTCGTTCCAGCCCTTGAGCTCGAAGTGGTGCTGCAGGGGCGCCATCTTGAAGATGCGCTTGCCGCCGGAGAGCTTGAAGTAGCCGACCTGCAGGATCACGGAGACCGTGATCACCACGAACAGCCCGGCGATCAGCACGAGCAGCAGCTCGGTGCGGGTCAGCACGGCGAAGGCGGCCAGCGCCCCGCCGAGCCCAAGGGAGCCGGTGTCGCCCATGAAGAT
Source organism: Kocuria sp. SM24M-10 (assembly GCF_001027955.1). Lineage (NCBI taxonomy): Bacteria > Bacillati > Actinomycetota > Actinomycetes > Micrococcales > Micrococcaceae > Kocuria > Kocuria sp. SM24M-10. The sequence continues at coordinate 11,751 of NZ_LDNX01000031.1, forward strand.
CTTCGCCGGGGAGGTGTTCCACCACAGGAAGCCCACGAGGGCGCCCACCAGCGCGGAGGCGGTGAGGGCGAGGTCGGCGGCGTCGCGCACCTCGTAGCACACGCCCTCGGCCACCGTCCCGCACAGATGGGTGTTCTGCCACATGGCGATCAGCATGTAGCCGCTGAACACCAGGATGGACGCCCCGGTGGCGAGCCCGTCCAGGCCGTCGGTGAGGTTCACGGCGTTGGTGGTGGCCGTGGCGATGAGGTTGACCCAGACCACGAAGAGCAGCGCCCCGAGCACGGAGCCGGCGAAGGCGAGGTCCAGGGCGGTGTCCCGGGTGAAGGAGATCGCCGAGGACGCGGCGGTCGAGCCCTCCGGGCCGGGCACGAGCAGCACGAGGAGCGCGAACGCCGTGCCGATCAGCCCCTGCAGCACGATCTTGCCCAGGGGGCTCAGGCCCAGGTTTTGCTTCTTGGCGATCTTCTTGTAGTCGTCGATGAAGCCGACCAGGCCCATGCCGAGCATGAGCAGCAGCGCGGACAGCCCGGAGAGGGTCATCCCGCCGTAGGAGGGCCACAGCAGCCCGGAGGCCAGATGGGTGAGGCCGTAGGCGAGCACCACGGAGCCGAGGATCGCGACGCCGCCCATGGTGGGCGTCCCGCGCTTGGTGTGGTGGCTGGTCGGACCGTCGTCGCGGATGAACTGGCCGTAGCCGCGGCGGGCGAGGAACTTGATGAAGGCCGGGGTCCCGAACAGGGACAGCACGAGGGCGAGCCCGGCGGCCATGAGGATCTGGATCATGCCCGGTCCCCCTCGGCGCCGGCGCCCGGGGCCACCGGGCGTCCGCTCGCGTCGAGGGAGGCGTTGACGAAGGGCCCCGCCGAGCGCCAGTGGTCGCCGCGTGCGGGGGCGTCGTTGCCGGGCGCGGGCCCGTCGGCGCCGGCGGCGGCGGCGGCCGCGACCCGCTCGCCCAGCACCCCCAGGCCGGAGGCGTTGGACGCCTTGAACAGGACGATGTCGCCCGGGGCCAGTTCCCGGCGCAGGATCTCCTCGGCCTCCTCGGCCGTGGCCACCCACGTGGCCTCGTTGCCCCAGGAGCCCTCCAGCTGGGCGGCGTCGTAGACGGGGCGGGCGAGCTCGCCCACCGCGACCAGCTTGGAGATGTTGAGCCGCACGACCATCCGGCCCAGGGTGTCGTGCTCCTCGACGGTGCTGTCCCCGAGCTCCAGCATGCCGCCCAGCACCGCCCAGGTGCGGCGGGGGGCGGTGCCGTCGGTCCCGCGGCCCAGCTGGGCGAGGGTCTGCAGCGCGGCGCGCATCGACTGCGGATTGGCGTTGTAGGCGTCGTTGACCACGCTCACCCCGTCGGCCCGCTCGGTGCGCTCCATCCGCCACCGGCTCGCGGGGCCCTGGGCGTTGAGCGAGGCGGCGATCCGCTCCGGGGCCACCCCGGCCACGAAGGCCGCGGAGGCGGCCGCGAGGAGGTTGCTCACGTGGTGCTCCCCGATGAGCCGGGAGACGATCCGGTGCCCGGAGCCGTCCGGGAGGTGCAGCAGGAACTCGGGGTTGCCGCCGGGTCCCAGGCGCACCTCCGAGGCGTGCACCCGGGCGGCCGGGACGTCCGGCAGGGCGTTGGCCGGGGACTCCCCGAAGAACAGCACGGGGGCGGCAGTGCGCCGGTGCATCTGCCGCACCAGGGCGTCGTCGTCGTTGAGGACGGCGACCCCGTCGGCGCGCAGGGACTCCACCATCTCCCCCTTGGCCCGGGCGATGTTGGCCACGCCGCCGAACTCCCCGGCGTGGGCGGAGCCCACGCACAGCACCACCCCGACGTCGGGGCGGACCATGCGGCACAGGTAGTCGATGTTGCCGATCCGGGTGGCGCCCATCTCGACCACGAGGTAGCGCGTCTCGGCGGTGCACTCGAAGACCGTCAGGGGCACCCCGACCTCGCCGTTGTACGAGCCGCGGGGGGCGACCGTGGGTCCCTCGGCGGAGAAGACGCCCCGGAGCAGGTCCTTGGTGGTCGTCTTGCCCACGGACCCGGTCACCGCGACGACCGTGAGCTCGTGGTCGGCGCGCAGCTGGGTCACGACCCAGGCGGCCAGCCGGCCCATCGCCTCGACCACGTCGGGGACGAGGACGCCCGGGTAGGTCGCGCCGGCGGCGTCGGTCACCTCCCGCTCCACCAGGGCCAGCACCGCCCCGGCGGCGAAGGCCGCGCCCACGAACTCGTGGCCGTCGGTGACCTCGCCCGGTTTCGCCACGAACAGCGTCCCGGGGCGTGCCTCGCGGGAGTCGGTCGTGACGTGCCCGACGACGACCTCCCGCGCGGCGGCGTCGCCGACGGCGCGCCCGCCGGTGATCTGCGCGATCTGCGCTGCGGTCAGTTCGATCATCGGTCCTCCCTACGGCCCTGCCGCGCGTCGGCCAGTGCGGCGCGCAGCTCTTCCCTGTCGTCCAGCGGGTGATCCACGCCCCGGATCTCCTGGACCGTCTCGTGCCCGCGGCCGGCCACGAGCACGGAGTCGCCCGGTCCCGCCATGGCCACCGCGGCCCGGATGGCCACGGCCCGCGGTGCGAGCACGAGCACCTCCTCGACGCGGGCGCCGTCGGCCGCCCGCGCTCCCGCGGCGACCTCCTCGCGGATCCCGGCCGGCTCCTCGTCGTGGGGGTCGTCGTCGGTGACGATCACCACGTCGGCGTGCCGGGCGGCGACCGCGCCCATGACGGGGCGCTTGGTCCGGTCCCGCTCCCCCGTGGCGCCGAAGACCACGATCACCCGGCCCTGCTCCTCGGGCGGCTGCACGGCGGCGAGCGCCCGGCGGAGGGCGTCGGGGTTGTGCGCGAAGTCGACGACGGCGGTCGGCTCGGTGCCGATCAGCTGCATCCGCCCGGGCACGTCCGTGGTGAGCGGGTCCTGCTCGTCGAGCACGCGCTGCAGCTGCCCGACGTCGGTCCCGGAGGCCAGGACCATCACCACGGCGAGCGCGGCGTTGGCGACGTTGAAGTCCCCCGGCAGGCCGGTGGACACCCGCAGCGAGCGGCCGTCCCGGTGCACCAGGGTGAAGGAGTGGCCGATGCCGCGGCGGGTCAGTGCGGTGAGGGTCCAGTCGGCGCCGTGCCGCTCCGGTCCGGCGTCCCGGTCCTCGGCCACGTCGCCGCGCAGGGCGATCGTGTCCACCCGGTCCGCGCCGAGCTGCGCCCGGGCGTGGGCGGCCATGCGGGCGCCCCAGACGTCGTCCTCGTCCTGCAGCACCACCACGGCGCGCCCGGTCCGCCCGGGGGTGAACAGGCGGGCCTTCACGGAGAAGTACTCCTCCATGGACCCGTGGAGGTCCAGGTGGTCCTGGGTGAGGTTGGTGAACCCGGCGACGTCGAAGCGGACACCGTCGACCCGGGAGAACTCCAGGGCGTGGGAGGAGACCTCCATGGACGCCGCGGTGATGCCGCGCTCGCGCATGAGGGCGAGCAGCGCGTGCACGTGCGGGGCCTCGGGGGTGGTCAGCCGGGAGGGGATGGCCTGCTCCCCGGCGAGGATCTCGATGGTGCCGATCAGCCCGGTCGTGCGGCCGAGCGCGCGCAGCAGCGAGTTGGTGAAGTAGGTCGTGGTGGTCTTGCCGTTCGTGCCGGTCACCGCGAGGAGCACCGGGGCGGTGCCGTCCTCGGGGCGGGAGCCGTAGACGCGGGCCGCGATCGTCCCGACCGACCGGCGGGGGTCCGGGGCCACGACGACGGGCAGGTCCACGCCGGTGCGCTCGAGCAGGCCGGCGCCCTCCGCGTCGGTGAGCACCGCGGCCGCGCCCGCCCGCTCGGCCTGTGGCGCGAACTGCGCCCCGTGCGCCCGGGCCCCGGGCAGCGCCGCGTAGAGGTCTCCCCGGCGCAGCTGCCGGGAGTCCAGGGAGATGCCGGTGACGTCAACGGTGCGGGCCGGGTCCGCCGCCCCGGCCAGCCGCGCCACCTCCGTGAGGCTCAGCGGGCGGGGCCTGGCGGGGCGCATCGTCTGCGCGTCGTGTCCCTGCTGGGCTGTCGCGTCCATCAACGTCCTTCGTGGTCTGGGGGGCGGGTGGGTGGTCCGCCGGGTGCTGGGGGGGAAGGCGCCCAGGGGGTCTCCGGGCACAGCGATACGGAAGTCTAGTCGCCCTCGTCGGCCCGCCGGGACGGGCCGGTCCCGGCGGCGCCCGGATCCGCGGTGGTCCCGGTCGCGCCCGTCCCCTGCTCCGCGGCGTCCTCCGCGTCGCTGTCCGCGGACCCGGTGGTGCCCTCCGCGGCGTCCTCCGAGGTGCCCGTGGCGTCCTCCGTCCCGACGACGTCCGGGGCGGCGTCCTCCGGGGCGGTCTCCTCCGGCTCGTCCGTGCGCAGGGGGATCTCCACCGGGTCGTCGGTCGACGGCGGGACGTCGTAGTGGCGCAGCACCTGGCCCATGATCTTGCTGAAGGTGCCGGTCGTGCCGATGCTGCGGACGTCGCCCTGGGGACGCTGGAGGGTCACGGCCACGAGGTACTGGGGATCCTCGATGGGCGCCACGCCCACGAAGGAGGTGGTGTAGCCGTCGTAGCCGCCCTGCGCGCTGGGGGCTTCGGCCGTGCCGGTCTTCCCGCCCACGCGGTAGCCCTCCACGGCCGCCTCCTTGGCGCCGCCCTCCGTGACGGTCACCTCCATGATGTCCAGGAGCTGCTCCGCCGTCTCCTCGGAGACGATCCGCTCGCCCTCGGGGCGCTCCACCGGGGTGCGGGTGCCCTCGGGGTCGATGACGGCCTCGACGACGCGCGGCTCGACCTGGATCCCGCCGTTGGCGATCGCCTGGAAGACGGTGGCGGTGCGCAGGGGCGTCTGGGACACGCCCTGGCCGAAGAGCACGGTGTACTGCTGGCGCTTGTCCCACTGGTCGGCCGCGGCCAGGATGCCCGGGGACTCCCCCGGCAGCTCGATCCCCGTGGTCTCGCCCACCCCGAAGCGCTGCATCCAGTCGTGGCGCTGCTCGCGGGAGAGCTGGCTGCCGACCATCACGGTGCCCGTGTTCATCGAGTCGGCGATGATCCCGGCGAACGTGCGGTCCTGCTCGCCGTGGTCGAAGGCGTCGGTGATCTTCTCCCCGTCGATCTCCAGGAACGGCGGCACCGTGATCTCCGTCCGAGGAGTGACCAGGCCCTCCTCCACGGCCGCCGCGGCGGTGAGGATCTTCTGGGTGGAACCCGGTTCCACGGCCTGCGTCACGGCCCGCGCCCCGAGGTCCTCGGCGTCCGCCGAGCCGATGTCGTTGGGGTCCACGGTCGAGGAGTCCGCCAGCGCCAGCACCGCGCCGTCCTCGATGCGCATCACCACGGCGGTGCCCCACTCGGCGTCGAGCTCCTGGGCGCGTTCGGTGACGGCCTGCTGGGCGATGAACTGGACGTCGCTGTCGATGGACAGCTGCACCGAGGACCCGTCCACCACGGGGCTCTCCTCGGTGGGGGCCACCGGGATGCGCACCCCGTCGGCGCTGATCTCGAAGGTGCGGCTGCCGTCCGTGCCGCGCAGCAGCTCGTCCTGGGTCTGCTCGATCCCGCCGAGGGCCTCGTCGTCGCCGCCCATGAAGCCGACCACGCTGCCGGCCACGGGCCCGTTGGGGTAGATCCGGTCCGAGGACGGCTGCCCGTAGACGTAGGGCAGGTCGAGCTCGCGCACGGTGTTCCACTGCTCGGGGGTGACCCCGCGCGCCACGTACTCGAACGGCTTGTCGCCGTCGAGGGAGTCCTTGACCTCCGCGTCCTCGAGCTCGAGGGCGTCGGCGAGCTGGTACACCGCCTGCGTGGGCGTGACGGTCTCGGTGGTCCCGTCCGCCTTGAGCCGCTCGAACTCCCGGACCTTGCTCTGGTCCACCGTCACGTCGTAGCGCTGCAGCGTCCGCGCGAGCACGTTGCCCTCGGTGTCGCGGATCTCCCCGCGCTGGGCCGGGACCACCTCGGTGCGGGAGCGGTCCGTGGCGGCGGCCTCGGCCCGGCCGGAGACGTCGAAGCCCTGCACCCACACGAGGCGCAGCCCCAGCACCACGAGCAGGGCGAGCACGAGGAGCACCCCGACGTGGCTGCGGCCGAGGCCCGGTGCGCGGGGGGTGCCGTCGGTGGGCGTCGAGCGTGCGCGTGCCACGTGAATGCCTCGTTCCTGGTCTCGGCTGGGGGTCTCCGGTGAGCTGCGGGGTGCGGGGGCGGTGTCGGCGCCCCGGTCACTCCCCGGGCGCGCGCTGCTGCGGGGCCGGCAGGCTCCCGCCACCGAGCCCGGCGTTCGGCGCCGCGTCCTCACGGGCCCGCCGCTCGGCGTCCTCCCGCTGCTGCTCCGCCTTCTCCCGCTCGCGGTCCTCCGCGCGCTGGGCGGCGCGGTCCGCGGCCTCCGAGCCGGTCTGCTGCGCGTGGTCGACCAGGATCTCGTGGTTCTCCTGCGGCTGCGCCGGCAGGGGGTCGCCCTCGACGGACCCGGTCGTGAGGTCCACCGTGCCCGAGCCCTGCGCGGGCACCATGCCGAGGTCCGAGGCCATCACCGCGAGGTTCTGGGGCGCGTCGTAGAACTCGAGGTCCTGGGTGAGGGCCTCGTTCTGCTGGCTGAGCGCCTGCTCCTGGGCGCGCAGCTCCACCAGCCGGTACTGACCCCCGGAGATCTGGATGTTCAGGACGAGGATGGAGGCCAGCGCGACCACGAGCGCGAGCAGGCTCAGCGCCACCGTGGAGACCCGCCCCCGCCGGGCCCGGCCGGGCACCACGGACAGGGGCGCGCGGGTGGATCCACCGGTCTCCGGCGCGGGAGGGGCCGGGGTCTCGAGCTGACGGGCGGAGCTGCCGTCCACCGGCGGGCGCTGGCCCCGCCGGACGGCCCACGCCCCGATGCCGCTGCGCGGAGGAGCCGGGCGGGCCGGTCGTCGCTGGAGTCCGGTGCCGCTCATGCGTTGTACCTCTGCGCGTTCTGTGAGGAGTGCGGTGGGTTCTGCCGGATCCGCTCGGCGGCCCGCAGGCGCGCCGAGGCGGCCCGGGGGTTCTCCTCGACCTCCGTGGGGGTGGGGGTCTCGGTGCCCCGGGTGAGGATCCGCAGCGTGGGCTTGTGCTCGTCGAGCTCCACGGGGAAGCCCTTGGGCGCGGAGGAGGTCGCCCCGCCGGCGAAGGCCTGCTTGACGATCCGGTCCTCCAGGGAGTGGTAGCTCATCGCCACGACCCGCCCGCCCACGGGCACGGCGTCCAGTGCGGCGGGAACGGCCCGGCGCAGGACGTCGAGCTCCTCGTTGACCTCGATCCGCAGCGCCTGGAACGTCTGCTTGGCCGGGTGGCCCTTGCGGTGCTGGGCGCCCTGGGGCACGGCCGCGCGGACGACCTCGACGAGCTCACCCGTGGTCCGGAGCGGGGCCTGCGCCCGGCGCTCCACGACGGCCCGGGCGATCCGGGACGCGAAGCGCTCCTCGCCCCAGTCGCGCAGGATCCGGCGCAGGTCGGCCTCGCTGTAGTCGTTGAGCACGTCCTGGGCCGTCACGGGCGCGGTGGAGTCCATCCGCATGTCGAGCGGGGCGTCGTAGGAGTAGGCGAAGCCGCGCTGCCGCTCGTCGAGCTGGAGCGACGAGACCCCGAGGTCGAACAGCACCGCGTCCGCGGCGTCGAAGCCGTGCTGGGCGAGGGCCTCGGGGATCCGGTCGTAGGTGGTGTGCACCGGGTGGAACCGGTCCCCGAACGGGGCCAGCCGGGCCCCGGCCAGGGCGTGCGCCTGCGGGTCCCGGTCGATGGCCACGAGCTGCAGCTGGGGGAAGCGGCGCAGCAGCGCCTCGGAGTGACCGCCCATGCCCATCGTCGCGTCCACCGCCACGGCACCGTCCTCGGTGAGCGCGGGGGCCATCAGGTCCAGGCAGCGCTCGAGCAGCACGGGGACGTGGAGCTGCTCGGCTGGGCGTTGCGCCATGGGCCCTCTCTTCGGCGGTCGGTCGGTCGGTCTGGGGTGGCCGGCGCCGGGTCGACGCCGTGGTGGGGCCGCGGGCGTTCCAGGATCAGAACCCCATCCGCTGGCCGTCCCTCGAATCCGGCCTGGCTCAGGGGAAGGTGAGCCAGGACGGTGACGGCTGTGCGGCTGGAGATCTCATCCGGGAGGCGGTGCCGCGCCCCGCGGGTGATGGTCGGCGACCCTGTGCTCAGAAGAGCCCGGGTACCACTTCCTCCTCGGTCTCGGAGAAGACGGCCTCCTTCTCGTTCAGGTACTCGTTCCATGCCTGGGCGTCCCAGATCTCCGCCCGGGTGCCCGCGCCGATCACTGCGAGCTCCCGGCCCAGACCGGCGTACTCCCGCAGCGGCGGCGGAATGGTGACGCGGCCCTGCTTGTCCGGGACCTCGTCCGAGGCGCCCGAGAGAAAGACCCTGATGTAGTCCCGGGCCTGCTTCGAGGACAGCGGCGCCGCCCTCAGCTGCTCGTGGACCCGCTCGAACTCGCGGACGCTGAAGACGTACAGGCACCGCTCCTGACCTCGCGTCAGGACCAGTCCCTCCGCCAGCTCCTCCCGGTATTTCGCCGGCAGGATCAGGCGGCCCTTTTCGTCGAGACGGGGTGAGTACGTTCCGAGAAACATGCTCACCGCCTCTCCAGCCCGAGAGTTCTCCCAGATCCATCTCTTCGCCCCACTTTACTCCACTTCACTCCCCGGTCAACGAAACCGGGGCCCGCCCGGCCCGGCGTGGCGTGGCGGGCGGCGCGCCCGCCCGGCATCGTCGCAGGTGGGGCGCGGCGGCGCCGGAGTGGGGGCTCGTGGAGGCCCGCGGGGAGGAGAGTGGAGGGGCGGACCGCGGCAGGGGCCCGGGCACGAAGAAGCTCCCCGGCGGGACGCCGGGGAGCTGTTCGGGAACGGTGCGGGCGCCCGGTGGGGCGCCGAGGTGGTGGGTGGTGGAGGGGCCGGCCGGGCGGCGGTGCCCAGGGGCCCGGACTAGGACTGGCCCCCGGAGTTGCGCTGGTCCCAGCGCTGCTCGAGGTTCTGCAGGAACGGCGAGGACCGGCGCGGCGGTCCGCCCTTGCCGCCGGCCCCCTCGGAGCGGGGCTTGCCGGAGCGCAACGTGGCGACATAGACGCCGGCGCCCATGACGACGAACCCCAGTACCCCCAGCAGGACGGACTTGAGGACGACTCCACCGAGCAGGACGAGCAGGCCGACGACGGCGATGACGATCCCGAGGACGATGTTGCGGGTGGACGCGCCCCGGACGGCGCGGGACCCCATGTTCGTGACGAACCGCGGGTCGTCCGCGTGGAGCTGCTTCTCGAGCTGGGCCAGGAGCTGTTGCTCGTGCTCGGACAGTGGCACGGTATGCCTCCTCATCCTTCGGGTGCGGAAATCCCCGGCTGTTCCGGCGCCGCCTGGTACCAGGATAGACCGTCGGCTGTGGATTGTGCACCGCGCGCGCGGCTGTCAACAGCCTTGGAATTGCCTTGCCGCTCGCGCGGTGCGGCGGGCAGCAGGCGGGCCGGACCGAGCCGGTCCGCCCCGAACCGGGCGTGCACCCGGTCCATGGCCTCCTCGGCGGCTCCCCACTCCTCCTCGCGGCCGTCGAGGCTCAGCTGCAGGGCGTCCGTGGACTGCTCCAGGGCCTCGGCGCGGATGCCGATGAGGCGCACCGCCTGCGGGCGGTGCCCCAGCTCCTCGAGCAGGCCGGCACCGTGCTGGAGGAGGTCGTGGGCGGAGGTGAACGGCTGGGACAGGGTCCGCGAGCGGGTGAGGGTGGTGAAGTCGGCGTAGCGCAGCTTGAGCCCCACCCGGCGCGCCCGCAGCCCCTGGCGCCGCAGCCGCGAGGCGGTCCGGTGGCTGAGCCGGAGCAGGACCTCGTGCAGCACCCGGTCGTCGGAGACGTCCTGCGGGAAGGTCTCCTCCGCGCCCACGCTCTTCTCCTCCCGCACCGGCACCACCGGTCGCGGGTCCCGGCCGTTGGCCAGCTCGTGCAGGTGGTGCCCCGCGGCCCGGCCGACCACCCGGGTGAGCTGGGGCAGCGGCGCGGCCGCGAGGTCGCCGACCTGCCGCAGACCGGCACCGACCAGGGCCTCCGCCGTGCGGCCGCCGACCCCCCACAGGGCCGTGACCGGCAGCTCGGCGAGGAAGGCGAGCGTGTCCTCGGGCTGCACCAGCAGCAGGCCGTCGGGCTTGGAGCGGGTGGAGGCGATCTTGGCCACGGTCTTGTTGACCCCGATGCCCACGGAGGCCGTGAGCCCCAGCTCCTCCTGCACCCGGGCGCGCAGCGTCCGGGCGATGCCCACCGGCGGGCCGAGCCGCCGGACGGCGCCGGCGACGTCCAGGAAGGCCTCGTCCACGCTGATCTGCTCCACCCGGTCGGTGATCTCCCAGAACATGGCCATCACCCGCCGCGAGTAGGCCTCGTAGGCGCTGCGGTGCGGCTCGAGGAGCACGGCGCCCGGGCACATGGCGCGGGCGCGGGCCAGCGGCATGCCCGAGCGCACGCCGAAGGCCCGTGCCTCGTAGGAGGCGGAGAGGACGACGGAGCGGTGCCCGGAGCCGGCCACGATGACGGGCCGGCCGCGCAGCCCGGGGGCCGCGAGGAGCTCCACGCCGACGTAGAACATGTCCATGTCGACGTGCATGACGGCACACGCCCGCCAGCGGGCCAGCCGGTCCTTCGGCGTCTCGGTCACCGCGCCCTCCTCCTGCGTCCGCCACAGCATAGTTCCCGGCCCGGACATCCGAGCCCCTTCGCTAGGCTGGGCGGAGACCGCGGACGGCCGCCCGGCCCGTCCTCCGCAGCCCGAGATCGAGGTCCTTCCGCCCATGACGTCACCGTCCCTGCCGCACTCCTCCCCCGCGCGCGCCGACACCGTGCCGCGGGCGGCGCCCGAGGACGCCTTCCGGGCCGAGGACGGTCGTTTCGTCGGTCGGCTGCACGCCGAGCTGGGGCGCTTCTTCGAGGGCCAGCGGGACGTCCTCGGAGCCATCTCGGCGGACACGCTGCCGCTGCTGGAGGCCGTCGCCGGGCTCTCCTCCGGGGGCAAGCGGCTGCGTGCGCGGCTGTGCTACTGGGGCTGGCGGGCGGCGGGCGGCGACCCGGAGGACCCCGCGGTGGTCCGTGCCGGGGCGGCCCTCGAGCTCTTCCAGTCCGCCGCCCTGATCCACGACGACGTCATCGACCGCTCCGACACCCGCCGCGGCGCGCCCAGCGTCCACCGCCGCTTCGAGGCCCTGCACGCCGAGCACGGCTGGTCCCTGGACGGGTCCGCCTTCGGGGTGGCGGCCGCGATCCTGTCCGGGGACCTGTGCCTGTCCTGGAGCGAGCAGCTGTTCGCCGGCGCGGCCGCGCCGGGCGCGGCGCGGGCCCGGGCCGTGTTCGACCTCATGCGCTCGGAGGTGATGGTCGGCCAGTACCTGGACGTGCAGGGGGAGGTCGCCGGGGCGGGTCAGGACCGGGCCGGCGCGGTGCAGCGGGCGCTGGACGTGATCCGCTACAAGTCGGCGAAGTACTCGGTGGAGCACCCCGTGGTCCTGGGGGCCGCCCTCGCGGGCGCCCCGGAGGCGGTGCTCGAGCGGTGCTCGGCGTTCGCCCTGCCGCTGGGCGAGGCGTTCCAGCTGCGCGACGACGTCCTGGGCGTGTTCGGCGACCCGGCCACCACGGGCAAGCCCGCCGGGGACGACCTGCGCGAGGGCAAGCGCACGGTGCTGGTGGGCTACGTGCGCCGGCTCGGCGACGAGGAGCAGATCGCCCGGCTCGAGGCCGCCCTGGGCCGGGCCGACCTGGACGAGACCGATGTGGCGGAGCTCCGCGCGGTCATCACCGGCTGCGGCGCCCTGCGCGCCACCGAGGAGCTCATCGACGCGCTCAGCGCGGAGGCCTTCGCGGCGCTGGACCGGCTCGGCGCCGGGCCGGTGCCCCTGGCCGCGCTGCGCGGGCTCGCCGCGGCGGCGGTGCGCCGCTCGTCCTGACGAGCCCGGGCCCCCGGGCGCGCACGCCCGGGGGGGCTCAGGACCGGGTCACCAGGCCAGGGCCTGGGCGCGGCGGCGGATCTCCGTCTTGCGGCCGTCGCGCAGCGCGTCCACGGGCCGGCCCGGCAGGGACTCGTCCTCGGTGAACAGCCAGGCGATCGCCTCGGCGTCGGTGAACCCGGAGTCCCGCAGGACCGCCACGGTGCCCTTGAGGGAGTCGAGCACGGCGCCGTCCAGCAGGAAGGCCGCCGGGATCCGGCGGATGTTGTCGTGCGGGTTGCGCACCGCGAGCAGCGTCCCGTCGTCGACGAGACCGTGGACGCGCGTGACCACGAGGCCGAGCTGCTCGGCGACGTCGGGCAGGGGCAGCCAGTCCTGGACGAGACCGTCCAGACGGTCGAACTCCTCGGTGCTGTTTCCGGATGTCTTCTTCACGCCCCCAGAGTGCCACGTCCGCCGGTGCCCGTGCCACGCGGGGCCCGCACGGTATGCTCGGACCCGCGGAGACCGCTGAGACCTCCGCCTCTTCCCCGATCAGCGTCAGAGAGCCACTTCATGCCGTTTCCCCCCGAGCGCGACACGACCGACCCGAACGACGCACCGCACCGCACCACCACCGGCCGCACCGCCACCGGGCCCAGCGACGACCCCGACGGCGGCTGCGGGGCCCGGGAGGACCGCTCCCCCCGCTGGGCCCGCCGCGCGAGGACCGGCTCGGCGGTGACCGCCGTGGCCGCCATGGCCGCCCTCGGCGGGGGCACCGTGGCCCACGCCGCCCCGCCCCAGACCTCGCAGGTGGCCCCGGCGCCCCTGGTGCTGGGGCAGAAGGCCTCCACGCCCCCCGAGCACACCGTGGCCCCCGGCGACTCCCTGTGGGCGCTCGCCCAGCGCCACGGCGTGGCCGTCGACGAGCTGATGCGCTGGAACGACCTCTCCGGAGCCGCCCTGCTCCGGCCCGGCCAGACCCTCCGCCTGGCCGCCCCGGAGACCCGGGCCCCCCGGGCCGCCGAGGACCCGGTCTCGCCCGCGCCGCAGCCGCGCGCCGCGGCCACCGAGCACGTCGTGCGCTCCGGGGACACCCTCTGGGGCATCGCCCAGTCCCACGACGTGTCGGTCCAGCAGCTGCTGGACGACAACGACCTCACCGTCGGCTCGCTGCTGCGCCCCGGCCAGAAGCTGGCCGTCGCCGGCGCCGTCCGGCCCGCGGCCGTCCCGGAGCCCGAGCGGAAGGCCGCGCCGGAGCCCGAGCGCGCCGTCGGGGACACGTTCCTCGGCCGGACCTACGAACGGGACGTGGTCGATTCCGCGAACCGCCACCACGAGCAGCTGGCCTCCCGGCCGGCACCGTCCCGGGAGGAGATGCGCCGGATCGTCCACGACACCGCCGTGCAGATGGGCGTGGACCCCGCCCTCGCGCTCGCCCACGCCTACCAGGAGTCCGGGTTCGACCACCGCGCGGTCTCCCCCGCCGACGCCGTGGGCACCATGCAGGTGATCCCGGACGCCGGCGCGTGGGCGTCCGGACTCGTCGGCCGCGAGCTGGACCTGCTCGACCCGCAGGACAACGTCACCGCCGGGGTCGCGATCATCCGCCAGCTCGGCCGCAGCGCCCCCAGCACCGACGTGGCCATCGCCGCCTACTACCAGGGCCTGCACGGGGTGAAGAAGTACGGGATGTACGACGACACGAAGAAGTACGTCAAGAGCGTCAAGGCCCACCGCCGGTCGTTCGGCGCGTGAGCCGCGGCCCAGCCGCCGCACAGCGCCGCGTTCTAGACTGATCCCGTGCAGCACGCGCACCCCGACCACCTGACCGGGTCCCTCCTGGAGGGCCGGTACGAGCTCGGACCCCGGATCGCCCGCGGGGGCACGGCCACCGTGTACCGCGCGGTGGACACGCGCCTCGAGCGCACCGTGGCCGTGAAGCTCATGCACCCGCACCTGGCCGAGGACCCGGCGGCGGCGGACCGGTTCGTGCGCGAGGCCCGGGCGGCCGCCCGGCTGTCCCACCCGCACGTGGTGTCCGTGCTCGACCAGGGCCACGCGGCGGACGGGGTGCCCTACCTCGTCATGGAGCACGTGGAGGGCTCCACGCTGCGGGACCTGCTGCGCCGGCGCGGCGCCCTGACCCCGCGCGAGGCGCTGGAGGTGATGGAGGCCGCCCTGGACGGGCTGGCCGCCGCCCACCGCGCCGGGCTGGTGCACCGTGACGTCAAGCCGGAGAACGTCCTGATCGCGGCCAGCGGCCGGGTCACCGTGGCCGACTTCGGGCTCACCCGGGCGATCGACCAGCACACCGGCAGCGGCACCGTGCTGGGCACCGTCGGCTACGCCTCCCCCGAGCTCGTGACCGGGCAGCGGGTGGACACCCGCGCGGACGTCTACTCGGCCGGCATCGTGCTCTTCGAGCTGCTCTGCGGGCGCCGCCCGTTCGAGGGCGCACCCCTCGCCGTGGCCCACGCCCACGCGGAGGGCAGGGTGCCGGACCTGCGGTCCCTCGACCCCGGTGTCCCGGGAGCGCTGGCGCGGCTGGTGGCCCGGGCCACCGCCCGGGACCCGGAGGACCGTCCCGCGGACGCCCGGGAGATGCTCGAGCAGCTGCGCGCGGTCCGGGCGGTCCTGCGCCCCGACGAGCTCGACCGCGCTCCCGCGCCGCGGACCGGCGGACCGGTCCCGCGGGCGACGGGGGCGGACAGCGCCCGGACCGGGACGACCACCCCCGGCGGCGCCCCGACCGAGGTGCTCGGCCGGGGTGCCGCCGGGTCGCCCGTCCCCGGCGGCACCCGGACCGAGGTGCTCGGCCGGCAGCAGGCTCC
>NZ_LDNX01000032.1:0-30108 GCF_001027955.1 Kocuria sp. SM24M-10
GCTCCGACTCCCCACCGCACCCGGACCGCTCCGGCGGTCCGCACGGGCCCGGCGGCGCGCCGGGCCCCGGCGGGTCCGCCCCCGCCGGCGGCTACGGCCCGCCGCCCCCGTGGGGGCCGCCCCCGTCGTGGGAGCGCTTCGCCGCGGGCCGCAGCCACGCCGACACCGCGCTGATCCTGGGCATCCTCAGCGTGGTGGTGCTGCCGCTGCTGGGTCCCTTCGCGATCTGGCAGGCGCGCGAGGCCGAGAAGCTCGGCACCCCGGCCACCCCGGGGCGGGTGCTCGGCTGGGTCGGGACGGTCCTGCTCGCCGTCCTCGGGATCTTCCTCGTCCTGTGGCTGATCGCGGTGGTGTTCCTGATCAGCTCCGGCGGAGGCGGCTGAGGCGGGTCCGGCTCACCAGATGCTGACGCGCTCGGCCTCCGGCAGCCACAGCCCGTCCGACTCCTCGACGCCGAAGGCCTCGTAGAAGGCGGGCACGTTGCGCACCGTCTGGTTCGCCCGGAACTCGTTGGGGGAGTGCGGGTCGGTGGCGATGCGGTGGCGCAGCGCCTCGTCGCGGGACTTCTGCTGCCACACGTAGGCCCAGGACAGGAACAGCCGCTGCACGGGGGTGTAGCCGTCGATCAGCTCCCCGGGCCCGACGGCGCTGTGCTCCGCCCGGGACATCCGCCAGGCCTTGTGCGCGATCGTCAGCCCGCCCAGGTCCCCGATGTTCTCGCCCAGGGTCAGCTCCCCGTTGACGCTCGTGCCCTCGTCCTGCAGCTGCTCCGGGACCAGCCGGTCGTACTGGCGCACCAGCTCCGCGGTGCGCTCCTCGAACGCCCGCCGGTCGGCGTCGGTCCACCAGTTGCGCAGCCGGCCGTCGCCGTCGCAGGTGGAGCCCTTGTCGTCGAAGCCGTGGCCGATCTCGTGGCCGATCACGGAGCCGATCGCGCCGTAGTTCACGGCGTCGTCGGCGTTCTCGTCGAAGAACGGGGGCTGGAGGATCGCGGCCGGGAAGACGATCTCGTTGCGCAGCGGGTGGTAGTAGGCGTTGACCGTCTGCGGGGTCATCAGCCACTCGTGCTTCTCCACCGGCCGGCCGGCCTTCCGGACCAGCTCGGCGAGCCGGAACTCCGTGGTGCGGACCCGGTTGCCCACGAGGTCCTCGGGGTCGATCCGCAGGGAGGAGTAGTCCTTCCACCGCTCCGGGTAGCCGATCTTCGGGGTGAACTGGGAGAGCTTCTTCAGCGCCTCCTGCCGGGTCTGCTCGGTCATCCAGTCCAGGCCGGTGATCGAGACGCGGTAGGCCTCCAGGAGGTTGGCCACGAGCTCGTCCATCCGCTCCTTGGCGGTGGGGGAGAAGTGGGCGGCCACGTAGAGCTCGCCCACGGCCTCGCCGAGGACTCCGTTGACCAGCTCCACCCCGCGCTTCCACCGGTCCTTCAGCCGCGGGGTGCCGGAGAGCACGGTGCCGTAGAACGCGAAGTCCTCCGCCACGAACGCCGAGGACAGGCAGGCGGCGCGCGCGGAGACCAGGTGCCAGCGGGCCCAGGCCCGCCACGCCGGCAGCAGCTCGTCGGCGAGCAGCTCCTCGACGCCCGTGAAGAAGGACGGCTGGGCGTTGACCACCGTGCGCAGGGCCGACACGGGCAGCTCCGCGCCCTCGGCGAGCAGCGCCCAGTCCAGGACCGTGGTGGTCCCGGCGAGCTCCTCGAAGCCCATGGGGTTGTACATCTTGGTGAGGTCGCGGACCGTGACCTTGTCCCAGTGGTGGGAGGCGATCCGGGTCTCGAGCTCCACGACGGCGCGGGCCTGCTCGGCGGCGTCCTCCACACCGGCCAGGGACAGCATGGAGCGCACGTGGTCCTGGTACTTCTCCCGGATCGCGGCGTGCTGGGCGTCCCGGTAGTACTCCTCGTCGGGCAGGCCGAGGCCCGACTGGCCGACGAAGACGAGGTTGCGCTCGGGGTCGCCCGGATCGGCGTCGACGTCGACACCCACGAGCCCGCCCACGCCCCGGCGGATCATCCGCCCGAAGTGGCGCACGAGGGCGGGCACGTCGGTCACCGCCTCGATCTCGTCGAGGTCCGGGGCCAGCGGCGAGGCCCCGAGCGCCTCGATCCGCTCCTCGTCCATGAAGGACGCGTAGAGGTTGGCGATCTTGGACTCGATCGCGTCCGGGTCCCCGGCCTCGGCCCGGGTGATGAGCTCGCGCACGGCGGCCTCGGCCTGGTCCCGCAGCTCGATGAACGCGCCCACCGAGGGCTTGTCGTCGGGGATCTCGGTGCGGCGCTGCCAGGTCCCGTTGACGTGCCGGTAGAGGTCGTCCTGGGGGCGGACGGAGCGGTCGAAGCCGGAGAGGTCGAACACCGTGGAGGTCGCCGTAGAAGTCATGGCCCCCACGTTAACGTCCGTCCGGCGGCGCGGCAGGTCTTTTCCCCGACCGCTTAACCCGTGCCGCTCAGCCCGTGCCGCTCAGCCCGTGCGGCGGCTCAGGGCCGGACGCCGGTGAAGCGGGGGCGGCGCTTCTGCTGGAACGCGGCGAAGCCCTCGGCGTAGTCGGCGCTGCGGCACAGCTCGCCCTGGACCCGGTTCTCGTGCTCCACGGACTCCCACAGGCCCAGCCGCTCGTCGCGGATCTGCGCCACGAGCTCCCGGGAGGCCAGGAACGCCCCGGTGGCGCCCTCGGCCACCGCGGCGGCCTTCGCCCGGGTGAGCTCGAGCAGCTCCTCGCGCGGCACCGACCGGCTGAACAGCCCGGAGCGCACGGCCTCGGCGCCGCTCATCAGCTCCGCGGTGTAGATCAGGTCCAGGGTCCGGTGGGCCCCGAGCCGCTCGGTGAACAGGGCGTGCCCGCCGGAGTCGAGGGTCGCGCCGAGGTTGGCGAAGGGGGAGCCGATCTTCGCGTCCTCGGCCACGTAGACCACGTCGGTGGCGATCGCCAGGCCCAGCCCCACCCCCAGGCACGCCCCCTGCACGGCGGCGAAGGTCGGCGCCGGGAAGCGGCTCATCGTGCGCAGCAGCGGGGTGACCTTCCCGGAGAGGTACCCGTAGGCGTCGTCGGAGGCGGGGTCCACGGCGGAGATGTCCCGGCCGGCGCAGAAGCCGCGGCCCTCACCGCGCAGCACGAGCGCCCGGACGCCGGCCCGCTCGGCCTCGGCGTAGGCCTCGCCCAGCTCGGCGAGGGCGGCCTCGTCCAGGGCGTTCATCTTCTGGGGCGCGTCGAGCACCACCTCGGCCACGGATCCGTCGATGGTCAGGTCGATCACTGCTGCTCCTCGGGAGGGTCGGGCACGGGGCCGGGCAGGACGCCGGGCAGGGGGGAGGGCCGGGTCCCGGGCGGTGCCGCCCGGGACCCGCGGCTCAGGCGTCGAAGTCGACGGCGAACTCCTTGGAGGTCGGCCGGGTCTGGCAGGTCAGGACGTAGCCCTTCTCGACCTCGTCCTTCTCCAGGGCGTAGTTCTCCTCCATCTCGAACTCCCCGGAGACCACCTTCGCGCGGCACGTCCCGCACACCCCGCCGGCGCACGCGAACGGCACGTCGGGCCGGACCCGCAGCGCCGCGTTGAGCACGGTCTCGTGGGCGCTCCTCGGGGACTCGATCGTGCTGGAGAGCCCGTCGAGGTTGAAGGTGATCTCGTAGTTCTCCCCCGAGGGGTCGGCAGGGACCACCCGGCCCTGCTGGCCCTGCGGGGCCTCGGGCCGGCCGGTGGTGAAGAGCTCGAAGCGGATCCGGTCCTCCGGCACGCCGCGCTCGGCGAGGGCGTCCCGGCACAGCTGGACCAGCTCGAAGGGCCCGCACAGGAACCACTCGTCGGTCCGGCCCACCGGGACCACCTCGTCCAGGATGCCGTTGAGCTTGTCGGCGTCGATCCGCCCGGACATCAGGGGGCTGATCCGCTGCTCGCGGGAGAGCACGTGGTGGACCGCCAGGCGGGACGGGTACTTGTCCTTGAGGTCGCCCAGCTCCTCGGCGAACATCACGTCCATGGCGGAGCGGTTGGCGTAGACGAGGTCGAAGGTGGACGTCGGGGAGGCCCGCAGCACCGCCTTGGCGATGGCCATGATCGGGGTGATCCCGGAGCCGGCCGCGAAGGCGACGAGGTGCACCGACGCGTTCCGGGCCACCTCCTCCGCGGCGAGCCGCTCGGGGTCGTTGAGGCTGGTGAGCCCCAGCTTGGAGATGAACGCCCCCTGCGGGTTCATCACGTCGAGCCGGTCGCCGGCCTGCAGCGACTCGTTGGCCCAGGTGGAGAACACCCCGCCGAGGTCCTGCTTGATCGCCACCCGGATCTCGCCCGGCGCCGGCTCCGCGCAGATCGAGTAGGACCGGCGGACCTCCTGGCCGTCGATGTGGGCGCGCAGCGCCACGTACTGGCCCGGCAGGTAGTCGTAGTCGTCCACGAGCTCCGGGGGGACCGCGAAGGCGACCTCGACCGAGTCCGCCGTGAGCTTGCGGACCTGGGAGACCTCGAGGGAGTTGAACGTGGCCCGGCGCCGGGCCGGGGCGGTGATCTCGGTCATCAGTGCACCTTGAAGTAGTCGAAGGGTTCCAGGCACTCGTTGCAGACGTGGAGCGCCTTGCAGGCGGTGGACCCGAAGCGGGTCATCTCGCGGGTGTTGAGGGAGTCGCAGCGCGGGCACTTGACGGCCAGGCTCAGCCGGACGGGCCCGGCGGCGGCGCGGCCGGTGGGCGGGGCGATGCCGTACTCGGCGAGCTTGCGCCGGCCGTCCTCGCTCATCCAGTCGGTCGTCCAGGCGGGCTGCAGCACCAGCTCCACCCGCACGTCCTCCCAGCCGTGGGCGTTGAGCGCCGCGGTGACGTCCGCGGTGATGGTCTCCATGGCGGGGCACCCGGAGTAGGTGGGCGTGATGACGACGACGGCGCGCTCGCCCTCGGCCCGGGCCCCGCGCAGGATCCCGAGGTCGGCGATGGAGAGCACCGGGATCTCCGGGTCGTTCACCGTCGCGGCGACGTCCCAGATGCGCGCCGAGGCCTCGTCCTCCGGCCGCAGCTCCCGGCCGGTCACCGGCGCGGGCCGCGTGTGCGGGTGGTCGGTCATCGTCGTCATCTCCTCACCAGGTGGCGCCGGGGTGCCGGCGGGCGAGCACCTGCATCTCGGCGAGGATGTGTCCCCGCTGCTCGCTGAACTGTCCGGAGCGGTCCCCGCCGTAGGCGCCGAGCAGCTCGGGGACGGACAGCTCCGCCTCGTCCAGGACCGCCTTCAGGCGGACGTCGAAGTCCGCGCGCAGCTCGGACGGGCGCACGGCCGCGTCCCCGAGCGCGTCGACGAGCTCGTCGTCGTGGAAGAGCTCGTCCACGTAGGGCCACATGTAGTGCAGCCCCGCCTGGATCCGGCGCTTGGACTCCTCGGTGCCCAGGCCCAGGCGCAGCACCCACTGGCCCGCGTGGTCCTGGTGGTACTGGACCTCCTTGAGGGCCTTGTCCGCGATGGCCGCGAGCGTGGGGTCGGAGGAGTGCACAAGGCGGCGGTAGAGCTCGTACTGGTAGTAGGAGAAGATCAGCTGCCGGGCGATGGTCTGCCCGAAGTCGCCGTTCTCCTGCTCCACCAGGCGGCAGGAGCGGAACTCCTCCTCGTCGCGGAAGTAGGCGAGGTCGTCCTCGGTCTTCCCCCAGGCCGTGCCGGCGTAGGTCAGGAAGAAGCGGGCGTGCCCGAGCAGGTCCAGGGCGATGTTGGCCAGCGCGATGTCCTCCTCGAGCTCCGGGGCCCGGGCGATCCACCAGCCCAGGCGCTGCGAGAGCATCAGGGCGTCGTCGCCCAGCTGGAGGGCGTAGCGGGCCACGTCCTCGCTGGCCTTCGCGCCGCCGGCCTGGATGTCCTCGGCGGTGATGGCGTGGCCCGCGCTCTGGCGGGTCGCGGAATCGTGGGACGCGAAGCTCACAGGTGCTTCACCCCTTCGCTCTTCGTGTAGTACGTGGCGTGCCGGTAGCTCTTGCCCTGGGCGGACTCGAAGTACCCGCCCTTGGAGTCGGGGTCGGAGGCGGTGATGGCCTCGGAGGGCACGACCCACACGGAGGTGCCCTCGTTGCGGCGGGTGTACAGGTCCCGGGCGTTGCGCACGGCCATCGTGGCGTCCGGGGCGTGCAGCGAGCCGGCGTGGACGTGGGAGAGCCCGCGCGAGGAGCGCACGAACACCTCCCAGAGGGGCCACTCGTCCGAGGCGGCGCCGATCGGGCGGACCGTGTTCTCGTGGTTCTCGCTCATGCTCAGGCTCCGATGAGTTCGGCGGAGGCGCGCTCCGCGGCGGTCTTGCGGGCGTAGGCGGCGGCGGCCTCGCGGACCCAGGCGCCCTCCTCGTGGGCCTGACGGCGGCGCTGCATGCGCTGGACGTTGCACGGGCCCTTGCCGCCGACGACGGCCTTGAACTCGTCCCAGTCCAGCGGTCCGTAGTCGTAGTGGCCGCGCTCCGCGTTCCACTTGAGGTCCGGGTCCGGCAGGGTCAGCCCGAGGGCCTCGGCCTGCGGGACGATCATGTCGACGAAGCGCTGGCGCAGCTCGTCGTTGGAGAAGCGCTTGATGTTCCAGGCCATCGACTGCTTCGAGTTGGGCGAGTCGTCGTCCGGGGGGCCGAACATCTGCAGGGACGGGCCGTAGAAGCGGTTGACGGCGTCCTGGGCCATCTCCTTCTGCGCGGGCGTGCCGTGGGAGAGCTCGTAGAGGATCTCCCAGCCCTGGCGCTGGTGGAAGGACTCCTCCTTGCAGATGCGCACCATCGCCCGGCCGTAGGGACCGTAGGAGGCCCGGCACAGCGGGACCTGGTTGGCGATCGCCGCGCCGTCCACGAGCCAGCCGATGGCGCCCATGTCGGCCCAGGTGCGCGCCGGGTAGTTGAAGATCGAGGAGTACTTGGCCCGGCCGTCCAGCAGCTGCTGGGTGAGCTCGGAGCGCGGGGTGCCCAGGGTCTCGGCGGCGGAGTAGAGGTACAGGCCGTGACCGGCCTCGTCCTGCACCTTGGCCATCAGGATGGCCTTGCGCTTGAGGGACGGCGCCCGGGAGATCCAGTTGCCCTCCGGCTGCATCCCGATGATCTCGGAGTGCGCGTGCTGGGAGACCTGGCGGACGAGGGTACGGCGGTAGGCGGCCGGCATCCAGTCGCGCGGCTCGATGCGGGAGTCCTCGGCGATGATGTGGTCGAAGTGCTCCTGGCCGGCGCGGTCCAGCTCGGCCTGCTCGGCCGGGTCCGCCGCGGCCACGGCGTGGAGGCCGGTGTTCTGCGAAGTCATGGTGTCCTTCTTCCGACGAGATGGCGCCGCGGGGCGGAGGGCCGCACGCGACTAACTGACCGTTCGTTCAGAATATGGGACCCCGGGGGCCGCGTCAACAGGCTGCGGGCCGGTGCCGCCGGGTCGGCGCGGGTTGACACGGGCTCCGGAGTGAGATTGTCTACTGACCATTCGGTCGTGAATTGTGAGGAGAGTTACATGTCCCAGGGCCACCCGATCCTCGCGGGGGACCACACCTCGCGCTGGATGGGCATCACCGTGGACCGCGCGGAGTACGGCCACGCCCAGATCCGCATGACGCTGCGCGAGGAGATGCTCAACGGGTTCGGCATCGCCCACGGCGGCATGGTCTTCGCCTTCGCGGACACCTGCTTCGCCCTCGCGTGCAACGACCCCGCCGGTGACGGCAGCACCATCACGGTGGCCTCCGGGGTGGACATCAACTTCATCGCCTCCGTCCACCGGGGGCAGGAGCTCGTCGCCGTGGGCACCCTGCGCGCCCAGGCCGGGCGCAGCGGCGTCTACGACATCCAGGTCACGGCCGAGGGCCGGCTCGTCGCCGAGTTCCGCGGCCGCAGCCGCACCATCCCGAACCCGGCCCTCCGCGCCGCGACGCCCGCGGAGCGCCCGGACGAGGGGCCGGCCGACCAGCCGGCCGAGCAGCCCGTCCTGCAGCCCGCCCAGCCGTCTGCCCCGCAGCCCGCCCCGCAGCCCGAGGAAGTCTGATCATGACCGAGTGCTCCGTCCCCAATCCCTACACCCCCGCTCCCGCCCCCGCGGACCGGTCGCAGCCGGATCCCGAGGAGACGATGAGCCGGGACCAGGTGGAGTCCCTCCAGCTGGAGCGCCTGCGCTGGACCCTGCACCACGCCTACGAGAACGTCCCCGCCTACACCGAGCTCTTCGACGCCCACGGCGTGCACCCGGGCGACCTCAAGGAGCTCGAGGACCTGCGGCTCTTCCCGTACACGGACAAGGAGTTCCTGCGGAAGGCGTACCCGTTCAGGTCCCTCGCGGTGCCGATGAGCGAGGTCCGCCGGATCCACGCCTCCTCCGGGACCACCGGCCAGCCCACCGTGGTGGCCTACACCGAGAACGACATCAGCACCTGGGCGGGCCTCGTGGCCCGCTGCTTCCGCCTCTCGGGCGTGCGGCCGGGGGACAAGGTGCACAACGCCTACGGCTACGGGCTGTTCACGGGCGGGCTCGGCGCCCACTACGGCGCCGAGCGCCTGGGCTGCGCGGTCATCCCGATGTCCGGGGGGCAGACCGAGAAGCAGGTCCAGATGATCCGGGACTTCGAGCCCCAGGCCATCCTCTCGACCCCCACCTATCTGCTGACCATCGCCGACGGCTTCCGGAAGCTCGGCCTGGACCCGCGGGAGACCTCGCTGCGCACCGCCGTGCTCGGCGCGGAGCCGTGGACCGTGGAGATGCGGCGGGAGATCGAGACCACGTTCGGCATCGACGCGTGCGACATCTACGGCCTCTCGGAGGTCATGGGCCCCGGCGTGGCCGGGGAGTCGGCACAGTCCAAGGACGGCTCCCACATCTGGGAGGACCACTTCCGCCCCGAGATCATCGATCCCTTCACGGACGAGGTCCAGGAGACCGGCCGGCCCGGTGAGCTCGTGTTCACGGCGCTCACCAAGGAGGCCCTGCCGATCATCCGCTACCGCACCCACGACCTCACCCGCCTGCTGCCCGGCACGGACCGGCCCGGGCACCGGCGGATGGGCCGCATCACGGGCCGCTCCGACGACATGATCATCCTGCGCGGGGTCAACCTGTTCCCGTCCCAGATCGAGGAGCTCGCCCTGCAGGTGCCGGAGCTGAGCCCGCACTTCACGCTCGAGATCACCCGCCCGCACCGGATGGACCAGATGACCATCAACATCGAGCGGCGCGAGCAGGTGACCGTCGAGGCCGCCGAGGCGGGCGGGCAGAAGCTGCTGCACGCCATCAAGACCAAGATCGGCTCCTCGGCCTCGATCCGGATCGCCGAGCCGGGCACGCTCGCCCGTTCCTCCGGCAAGCTGCGCCGCGTCTACGACCACCGGGACAAGGCGTGAGCCGCCTCCCCTGAGACCGTCCGCGGCCGTCCCCGGGGCTCCCGGCGGCCGGCCGCGTCATAAGATCGTTGCTCGGCCCACCCCGTCACCGTCGAGATCGAGGTCCCCATGTCCCACGCACCGGCGTCCGCACCACCGGACAGCGGGGCCCCGCGCCGCGGCCGGCCCGGCTACGACCGCGAGACGCTGCTCGGCGTCTGCGTCGAGGTGTTCAACGTCCACGGCTACGACGCCACCTCGATGGGCACCCTGTCCAAGCACCTGGGGATCTCCAAGTCCGCGATCTACCACCACGTGGAGTCCAAGGAGGAGATCCTCGAGCAGGCGCTGAACCGTGCCCTCGACGCGCTCGAGGAGGTCCTGGCCGCCGCGGAGCGGACGGAGGCCCCGGCGGTCCAGCGGCTCGAACAGGTGATCCGCGGGACCGTGCACGTGCTCGTGGAGCAGATGCCGTACGTGACCCTGCTGCTGCGGCTGCGGGGCAACTCGGAGGTCGAGACGCGGGCGCTCGAGCGCCGGCGCACCGTGACCCGCCGGGTCGGCGCGCTCATCGAGCAGGCGCAGGAGGAGGGCGACCTGCGCCGCGACCTCAGCGGCCGCTCCGCCTCCCGCCTGCTCCTGGGCATGATCAACTCGATCGTCGACTGGTACCGGCCGGACCCGGACAAGCCCGACGACGGGCTGGCCGACACCGTGGTCGCGCTCGCCTTCTCGGGTCTGCGCGCCCCCTGACCCGCCGGCCGGTCCTCCGCCGAGCCTCCACCGTCGCGGGCCGTTGCCAGCCGAGTCCCCGAACCACGTGCGATCCCCCACGCCGTTGCGTGGGGGATCGCGCCGTTGCCGGGCACTGGAGGGGCCCACAATGACCAGGCGCACCGGGCAGCTCGCGGGGCCGGGGGTTCAGTGGGCCCGGGCCCGGGAGCCGGTCAGGTGGTCAGGCCGCCGGCCAGGTCTTCGCGACCAGGGTCAGCACGTCGTAGGTCGCCACGATCTCGTCGTGCTGGTTGTGCAGGATCGCGTCCCAGCGGACCTCGCCGTACTCGTCGGTCACCCGCGGGGTGATCTGCTTGGCGGTGAGGGTCACCCGGACGGCGTCGTCGTAGGTCACCGGGGTGAGGAACCGGAGGTTCTCCAGTCCGTAGTTGGCCAGCACGGGTCCCGGGGCGGGCTCCACGAACAGCCCGGCCGCCCAGGAGACCAGCAGGTAGCCGTGGGCGACCCGCCGGGGGAAGAACGGGTTGGCCGTGGCCGCCTCCTCGTCGGTGTGCGCGTAGAAGGTGTCCCCGGTCCTCTCGGCGAACTCGGTGATGTCCTCCAGGGTCACCGTGCGCAGCTCGGAGGCGAACTGGTCGCCGATCCGCAGGGTCTCCAGCGACTTGCGGAACGGGTGCTCGCCGGTGCCGTTCTCGACCGCCTCCCGGGTCACCGTGTTCGCCGCGGCGCCCCGGTGCCACACGCCGGTGACGGCCGTGAGGATGTCCGGGGGCCCCTGGATCGCGGTGCGCTGCATGTAGTGCTTGACGCCGCGCACCCCGCCCAGCTCCTCGCCGCCGCCGGCGCGGCCCGGGCCTCCGTGGACCAGGTGCGGCATGGGGGAGCCGTGGCCGGTGGAGGTCCTGGCGTCCTGGCGGTTGAGGAAGTGCACGCGCCCGTGGTGGGAGCCGATGCCGGCGGCGAACCGGGCCGCGGTCGCGCCGTCGTTCGTGCACACGGTGGCCACCAGCGAGCCGCCGCCGAGCGCGGCCAGCCGCACGGCGTCGTCGACGTCGGTGTAGCCGAGCACGGAGGTCACCGGGCCGAAGGCCTCGACGAAGTGCACCTCCGGGGTCTCGGGGTCGTCGAAGGACAGGACCGTGACGGGGAAGAAGGCTCCCGCCCCGGTGTCGGCCCCGCCCACGGAGGCGTCGGGGCCGCCGAGGCGGACGGTGCCGCCGGCGGCCACGAGGCGCTCCACGGCCTTGCGGACCTCCGACTGCTGCTCCTTGGACGCGAGGGCGCCCATGGTGACGCCCTCGGCGCGGGGGTCGCCGATCACCACGCGCTGCTGCACGCGCTGGGCCACGGCCGCCACGACGTCCTCCACCCGCTCCTGCGGGACGATGACGCGGCGGATGGCCGTGCACTTCTGCCCGGCCTTGGCGGTGATCTCGACGAACACGGCCTTGACGAAGGCCTCGAACTCCGGGGTGTCCGGGGTGGCGTCGGGGCCGAGGATCGCGGCGTTGAGGGAGTCCGTCTCGGCGGTGAAGCGGACCCCGCCGTTGACCACGTTGTCGTGGTTGCGCAGCGACTGCGCGGTGCCGGCGGATCCGGTGAAGGCCACGTGGTCGCGGTAGTCCAGGTGGTCGAGCAGGTCCCGGGCGGATCCGGAGACCAGCTGCAGCGAGCCCTCGGGGAGGATCCCGGAGTCGACCATCAGGCGCACGCAGGCCTCGGTGACGTAGCCGGTGGGGGTCGCGGGCTTGACCACGGTGGGCATGCCGGCGAGGAAGGCCGGTGCGAACTTCTCCAGGAAGCCCCACACCGGGAAGTTGAACGCGTTGATCTGCACGGCCACGCCGGGCATCCGGGTGTAGATGTGCTCGCCCAGGAAGGACCCGTCCTTCGAGAGCTGCTCCACGGCCCCGTCCACGATGACGTTGGCGTTGGGCAGCTCGCGCCGGCCCTTGGAGGAGAACGTGAAGAGGGTCCCGATGCCGCCGTCGACGTCGAAGAAGTGGTCCTTGAGCGTGGCACCGGTGGCGTAGGACAGGTCGTAGAGCTCCTGCTTGTGCTCGGTGAGGTGCTGCGCGAGCTCCTTGAGCTTCAGCGCCCGCTCGTGGATGGTGAGCTCCCCGAGGGCGCGCTGTCCCACGGTGCGGCCGTACTCCACGGCGGAGGCGATGTCGATGCCGTCGGTGGACACGCGCGCCACGATCTCGCCTGTCGAGGCGTCGGCGACCTCCGTGATCCGCTGGGGGTCCTCCGGGGTCCACCACCGGCCCCGCAGATAGCTGGGGAGGACGGTCTGGGTCTGTGCTGCCACGGTGGGTGGTCCTTTCGCTCGGGTGCGTGCCGGGCCGGGACGAGGTCCCGCTCCGGCATCCTGACCGATCGTTCGGTATTATGACCACGATAACGTACGTCACACCCCGGGGACCACAGGGAATCTGCGGTCCCCGTCCCCTGCCACCGAGGAGTGCCATGAGCGCGACCCCTGAGCCCTGGCGGATCGTCCTGGGCGAACTGGACGAGAAGATGGGCGTCACCGTCCTCGAGGAGTCGGCGGAGCGGGTGGTCGCCACGATGCCCGTGGAGGGCAACCGGCAGTCGCTGGGCCTGCTGCACGGCGGGGCCATGGTGGCGCTCGGGGAGGCCGTGGGCTCCTGGGCGGCGGTGATCCACGCGTCCACGATGGGCAAGGTGGCCGTGGGGGTGGACGTCAACGCCACCCACCACCGGTCCTCCCGCACCGGCACCGTGACGGCCACGGCCACCGCCCTGCAGCTGGGCCGCTCCCTCACCTGCCACGAGGTGGTGATCGCGCACGAGGACGGCACCCGGCTGTGCACGGTGCGGATCACGAACTTCCTCAAGGACCGGAGCTAGGGGCCGGGCTCGGGCACCGGGCTTCTGCGGCCGGAATCAGGCAGCCGGAATCAGGCGGCCGGACCGGGGGCGGGGCGGCCGAGCCGGCGGCGCAGGGCCGCCAGCTCACCGGCGGACAGCCCCGCCCCGCGGAGGTAGCGCTCGGCGTCGAGCCCGGTCACCAGCTCGGCGAGGGCGGCCCGGCGCCCGGCGAGCAGCGCGGCCAGCTCCTCCGCGGGGTGGTGGCGCTCCACCGGGTGCGGCACGGGCGAGACCCGGTGCCACTCGTTGATCCCGCGCGCGGCCGCCTCGTCCTCGGCGAGCAGGCGCTCCGGGGAGGCCCCGGCGAGGCCCAGGAGCAGCAGGGCGAGCACCCCGGTCCGGTCACGCCCGGCCGAGCAGTGCACCACCACGGCGCCCTCGGCGGTCGCCACCGCCCGCACCGCCTCGGCGATCGGTCCCGGAAACAGTCGCAGGTAGTCGCGGTAGCCGCGCGGGTGGTTCAGGTACGGGGTGCCCACGAGGGCGAACTCGGGGTGCGCGGGGTCCTCCGTGGGGCGGTGCAGGACGGCGATGCCCGCCCGGGCGGCCGGCTCGTCCACCGGATCGGTGGGGCGGCGGCGGCGCTCGCCGGCGTTGCGCAGGTCCACGACCGTGCGCACCCCGTCGGCGGCGGCGGCGCGCCAGCCCGCGGGCGTGAGCCGCTCGGCGCGGCCCATCCGCCACACGTCCCCGGCGAGGAGCCGCGCGTTGATCGCCCCCTCCCAGGGGGCCGGGGTCCCGGGCTGCGCGTCCATGGTGCCCACAGTAGGCCCCGCCCCCGACGACGCGCTCCTCCGGGAGGTCGCCGGCGCCGGCCCCGGGCGCACGCGGACACCGGCCCCGGCCGGAGCCGACGGGGTGCGGGCGCTACCCGTCGTAGCTGAAGAAGCCCTTGCCGGTCTTGCGGCCCAGCTCACCGCGGGCGACCATGTCCCGCATCAGCTGCGGGGGCGCGAAGCGCTCGCCGAGCTCGGACTCGAGGTACTCCGCGATGCCCAGCCGCACGTCCAGGCCCACGATGTCCGTGAGCGCCAGGGGGCCCACCGGGAACTTGTAGCCCAGGACCATGGCGTTGTCGATGTCCTCGGGGGAGGCCACGCCGTCCTCGACCATGCGGATGGCCTCGAGGGCGATCGCCACGCCCAGCCGGGAGGAGGCGAAGCCGGGCGCGTCGTTGACCACCACCGGGGTCTTGCCGAGGCCCTCGACCCACTGCACCGACAGCCGCTTGAGCTCCTCGCCGGTGTGCTTCGAGACCACGACCTCCACGAGCTTGGAGGCCGGCACCGGGTTGAAGAAGTGCAGGCCGCAGAACCGCTCGGGGCGGGCGAGCTGGGCGGCCAGGCCGTCCACGGACAGCGAGGACGTGTTCGTGGCCAGCCAGGCGGTCCCGGACAGGTGCCGCTCGACCTCCTGCAGCGCCGAGACCTTCAGGTCCCAGGACTCGGGCACGGCCTCGACGACGAGCTCGCACCCGGCGAGGTCCGCGGAGTCCAGGGACACGGTCAGGTGCTCGGACCACTCGTCCAGGTTGCCGTCCACGCTCCCGCGCTCCAGCGACTTCGCCAGGTCCCGCTCGATCCGCTCCCGGGCGGCCTCGGCGGCCCGGCCGTCGCGCTCCACCACGGTCACCTGCGCCCCGGCGAGCAGGAAGGCGTGGGCGATGCCCGCGCCCATGCGGCCTCCGCCCAGGACGCCGACGGCGGCGGGG
This sequence comes from Kocuria sp. SM24M-10, assembly GCF_001027955.1. Classification (NCBI taxonomy): domain Bacteria; kingdom Bacillati; phylum Actinomycetota; class Actinomycetes; order Micrococcales; family Micrococcaceae; genus Kocuria; species Kocuria sp. SM24M-10. The sequence goes on from NZ_LDNX01000032.1 coordinate 14,623, forward strand.
ACGGACAGTGCGTGCTTCTCGGTCATCGGCTGCTGCTCCTACTTCTTCTTGCGGTCCAGGAAGGCCTGCATGCGGTCGAACTTCGCCTCCGACTCGAAGAGCACGGCCTGGGCCAGCTCGTCGATGTGCGGGTGGGCGGACGGCGGGGCCGCGAAGACCCGCTTGGAGATCCGCACGGCCAGGGGGTCCTGGGCGCCGATCCGGTCCGCGAGCGCGTGTGCCGCGCCCACCAGGTCGGCGGGCTCGTGCAGCTCGGTGACGAGGTGCAGCGCCAGGGCCTCCCGGGCGTCGAGGATCCGCCCGGCGAGCAGGATGTCCAGGGCGACCGGCTCGCCGACGAGCTCCTTGAGCCGCCACAGCCCGCCGGCCGCGGCGATGATGCCCAGGTTCGTCTCCGGCTGGCCGATCCGCAGGTGCGGGGTCGCGATCCGGAAGTCCGCCGCGTAGGCCAGTTCGGCGCCGCCGCCCAGCGCGTAGCCGTCGATCGCGGCGATCACGGGCATGGGCAGCTGGTGGATCCGGGCGAAGATCCGGGAGTTGATGCCCTGCAGCGCGTCGTCGCGGCGGCGCTCGCGCAGCTGGCCGATGTCCGCGCCGGAGGCGAAGACCCCCTTGCCGTTCACCTCGGTGCCGGAGAGGAGCAGGATCTTCGGGTGCCGCTCCAGGTGGCCGCACACGGTGTGCAGCTCCTCGACCATGGTCGCGTCGATGGCGTTGCGCACGGCCGGGCGGTCCAGGACGACGTGCAGGCGGTCCTCGCGCTCCTCGAGCCGCAGGGCGGTGAACTCCCCGCCCAGGATCTCGCCGGGGCCGGGCATCAGAGCTTCTCCACGAGCATCGCGGTGCCCTGGCCCACGCCCACGCACATGGTGGCGAGACCGCGGTCCGCGTTCTCGCGCTCCATCCGGCCCAGCAGGGTCACGACCAGCCGGGAGCCCGAGGAGCCCAGAGGGTGGCCCAGCGCGATGGCCCCGCCGTCGTTGTTGACGGTGCCGGCGTCGAGGCCCAGGCGGCGGATGCAGGCCAGGGACTGGCTGGCGAAGGCCTCGTTGAGCTCGACCGCGCCGAGGTCGCCGACGCCCCACCCGGTGCGCTCGAGGACCTTCTGCGTGGCCGGGACGGGGCCGAGGCCCATGATCTCCGGGGCCACCCCGGCGGAGGCGCCGTCCACGATCCGGGCGCGGGCGGCCAGCCCGTACTTCTCGGCGGCCCGCTCGGAGACCACCAGGATCGCCGAGGCGCCGTCGTTGAGGGAGGAGGAGTTCCCGGCGGTGACGACCGAGCCGTGGGCGAGCACGGGGCGCAGCTTGGCGAGCACCTCGGCGGTGGTGCCCGGGCGGGGCCCCTCGTCGGTGTCCACGACCGTCTCGGCGCCCTTGCGGCCCGTGACGGTCACCGGGACGATCTCGGGGGCGAACCGGCCGGCGTCGATCGCGGTGATCGCCTTCTCGTGGGAGGCGACGGCGAACGCGTCGGCGTCCTCGCGGGTGATGCCGTCCACGGCGGCGACCTCCTCGGCCGTCTCCGGCATGGAGTAGGTCATCTTGTCCTGCTTCTTGAACTGCGGGTTCGTGAAGCGCCAGCCGATCGAGGTGTCGAAGACCTCGCCCGGCTTGGCGAAGCCCGTGGCGGGCTTCTCCATGACCCACGGGGCCCGGGACATGGACTCCACACCGCCGGCGACGACGACGTCCGCCGCCCCGGCCTTGACCATGTGCGAGGCCATGATGAGCGCGGACAGACCCGAGGCGCACAGCCGGTTGACCGTGATCCCCGGGACGGTGTCGGGGAAGCCGGCCAGCAGCCAGGCCATGCGGGCCACGTTCCGGTTCTCCTCGCCGGCGCCGTTGGCGTTGCCCAGGATCACCTCGTCGACGTCGTGGGGGTCGATCCCGGCGTCGGTGACCGCGTGCTTGACCACCAGGGCCGCGAGATCGTCCGGGCGCACGCTCGAGAGCGCGCCGCCGTACCGGCCCACGGGGGTGCGCGCGCCCCCGACGAGGAAGGCCTGGGGGGTTGAGGACATGGCAGAACTCCTGTCGCGACGGGGAGGGCCGGTCGCGGGCGACGGTGCCCAGCAATAACCGACCGTTCGTTCACCTTACGATCGCATGAGCGCGCGCGCGGGGTCAACAGGGACCGCGTCCGTGAGATCCTGGCGTCTTCACGGAAGTTCAGCGCACGCACAGTGCAGACACGATCCGGCGTCCGCCGCCGGGGTCACGGAGGTGCAGGATGTCGTTCCGGGAGTCCATGGAGCTCGTCGGGGAGGTCGTCGACGTCGCCGGGGTCGTCGCGATCGTCATCGGGGCGGTGGTGGCGTCCCTGCTGGCCGTGCGGGAGCTGCTGGGCCGCCGGGACGGAAGCCACGACGCCTACGTGAACTACCGGCAGCGCCTCGGCCGCTCGATCCTGCTGGGCCTGGAGCTGCTCGTGGCCGCGGACATCATCCGGACCGTGGCGATCACCCCCACGTTCGAGTCCGTGGGCGTGCTGGCCCTGATCGTGCTGGTGCGCACCTTCCTCAGCTGGTCCCTGGAGCTCGAGATCACCGGGCGTTGGCCGTGGCAGAAGGAGCCGGAGGCGGCCGCCCCGGCCGCCGGGCCCGCCGCGTCCTAGCGCTCCCGGGGCGTGGCGGACGCCTCCGCGCGCAGCCCCTCGCCGACCGCGGTGAGCCAGGCCTCCACGGAGGACCGGGCCGCCGGGGTGCCGGGGAAGCGGGCCCGCAGGTGCAGACCGTCCGCGCCGACCACGAACCAGACCTGCACGCCCGTGGTCGGGGCCGAGGCGGAGACGTGCTGGGCCCGCAGCTCCGCCGGCAGGCTCACCGGGAGGCGCCGGTAGTCCATGTAGGAGAGCATGAACATGCCCGCGGGGACGGGCATGCCGCCGTGCGGGCGCAGGATCGGCTCCAGCGCGTGCGAGCCCAGCTCCAGGGCCTCGCGCACGGCGGCCCGTCCGGCCCGGGGGTCGGCGTCGGCGCACTCGAGCACCGAGTTGGTGATGAACCAGCCCACGGCGTCACGCCACCGCGGGTCGGTGCGGCTGTGCACGGGCAGCACCGCGCGCAGCGGCCGCCCGGCCAGCTCCAGGGTCGCCCGCGTCAGCACCGACACCAGCAGGGCCAGCAGCCGCACCCCGAGCGCCTCGGCGCGGGCCTCCAGGCGGGCCAGCGCGCGGGCGCCGAGGACCTCACGGGTGGTCACGGTCTCGGGCGCCGGGTGCGCGAGGTCGCCCAGCGGGAGCGGGAAGACCGGCATGGTGCCCCCGCCGTCGGCGAGGATCCGCCCCCACCGCTGCGCGACCCGGGCCGGGGCCGCGGGGCGGGCCGCCAGCTCGCGCGTGTGCTCGGCGAAGGAGGCCGCCGGGGGCCGGTCGGTGCCGGGCGGGCGCCCGGCGCGGACGTCGGCCAGGGCGTCGAGCAGGTCGCGCGCGAGCACGGGCAGGGACCACGCGTCCACGTGGGCGTGGTCGGCGGCGAGCACGACGACGACCGGCCCGTCCGGCGGCTCGACCAGGCACAGCCGGTGGGAGGGCCGGGCCAGGGGCGCACAGGCGCCGTCGACCAGCTCCTGCAGGGCCGCCCGCGTCCCGGCCGGGCCGACGTCGTGGCGGGCCCACAGCGGTTGCGCGGCGTCGCGGGCCTCGTGCAGCCGGACGCCGCCGTCGTCGCCGGTGGAGAACACGGTGCGCAGCGTGTGGTGGCGGGCCACGACACCGGCCCAGGCGCGGCCCAGGTCCTCGTGCAGGACCGGGGCCGGCAGCTCCAGGGCCACGCCCATCCACGTCCCCGGGCGGGAGCCGGCGCCCACGTGCATGCCCTGGTCGAAGGACACCGGCAGCCGCCGGCCGGTGCGCGTGACCGGGACCGTGCAGCTGGAGAGCCGCCCCTCGGGCAGCCGGGCGTGCGTGATGTTGGTCAGCCGCATGGGCACCTCTCGATCGCGTCAGGGGCAGTCTCACCCGGGACGCGTGTGCGGTCCAGCGGCGTCCACGATGCAGGCGTAGCGTGGCCGCATGCCGACGCTCGACCTCGACCGCTGCCGACTGGCCTACGACGTGACCGGTTCCGGCCCCCCGGTGGTGCAGCTGCACGGGCTGCTGTCCGACCGGGCCTCCAACGCCGCCGGGGGCCTGGACCTGGCCTCCGGACTGGCCGGGCACCGTGCGGTGCGCTTCGACGCCCGCGGGCACGGGCGCTCCGCGGCGGAGCCGGTGGCGGCGGACTGGGCCTGGCCGCGCCTGGCCGCGGACCTGCTGGACCTGCTGGACGCCGTGGTGCCCGGGGAGCCGGTGCACGGCATCGGCCCGTCCATGGGTGCGGCCACCCTCCTGTACGCCGCCCTGGCCCGGCCCGAGCGCTTCCGCTCCCTCACCCTGTGCGTGCCGTCCACGGCGTGGGCCTCCCGCCGCGGCCAGGCGGCGGCCTACCGGCGGGGGGCGGAGCTGGTGGAGCGGCACGGCCTGGAGGCCTACCTCCGGGCGGGGCGGGCCGCTCCCCGCCCGCCGGCCGTGGCCGACCGCGGGACGCACCCGCCGCGCATCGACCCCTCCCTGCTCCCCACCGTGCTGCGCGGTGCCGCCGCCACCGATCTGCCGCCGGTCGAGGAGCTGGCCCGGATCGGGCTGCCGACCCTGGTGCTGGCCTGGTCGGAGGACCCCACCCATCCGCTGTCGACCGCCCGGGCGCTGCGCGCGGCCCTGCCCGGGGACGCCCTGCACGTGGCGGGCACCCCCGGTGAGCTGGCGCGGTGGCCGGGCCGGTGCGCGGACTTCGTGCGGGCGGTGGAGGCGGGTCCCCGGGGCGGCGGGGCGGACTGAGCGGGGGTCAGAGCCGTTTGCCGGCGGTGAGGGAGGCGGTCATGAACTCGGCCACGACCTGTTGGGAGATGGCCACGTCGAGGACGAAGACGCCCTCGTCGTGGGTGTTCAGCCAGTCGGTGAGCGCGGCGAGGTCGGCCAGGGTGGTGGCCTTGGTCCCGGTTGCGCCCATCGCCTGGGCCAGGGCGGCGAAGTCGACCTCGTCGATGAGCATCGCGGTGGGGTCCAGGCCTTTGGCGGCGTACTGGTGCAGCTCGGCGCCGTAGGCGGAGTCGTTGAGCACCACGATCACCCCGCGGGTGGTGGCGCGCAGGAAGGTCTCGAGGTCGGCCAGGCCCATCAGCCCGCCGCCGTCGCCGGTGACGAACACGGTGGTGCGTTCGGGGCGGGCGATCGAGACCCCGGCGGCGGCGCCGAAGCCCAGGCCGATGGACTGGAAGGCGGTGCCGACCAGGACCATGGCCTGGGGGTCCGGGACGGTGAGGTACATCGGGGCCCAGCCGATGAAGTGGCCCCCGTCCATCACCACCGAGCGCTGCTTCGGGAGGATGTCCTCCAGGGCGGCGACCACCGCGCGGGGGTTGAGCCGGCCGTCGGGGCCGAACTCGGCCGGGTCCTCCACCGGGGCCGAGGAGCGGTAGGTCTCCCCGGCGACCTCGGGGGCGCCCGCCCGCCAGGTGGTGGCCGGGTCGGTGGCCGGGGTGCGGGCCAGCAGCCCGGCCAGGGCCACTCCGAGGTCGGCGCGGAGGTAGTCGGTGACGGCCGGGTGGGCGACCGCCTCGGCGGGTTCGTTGTCGATGCGGATCATCCGGGTGCCTTCGGCGAAGAGGGTGCCGTAGCGGGACTGGAAGGCGTTCAGGCTCGCCCCGGCCACCAGCACCAGATCGGCCTGGCGGGCGGTGGCCAGGCGGTGGTCGCGGGTGAAGCCTCCGGCGATGCCGAGGTTCCAGGGGGAGTCCACGGCGTTGGTGGCCATCACCGAGGTCATGAACAGGGCCCCGAGCCGGTCGCCGAGCTCCTGCAGCGATGCGGCGGCCCCGGCCAGCAGGACCCCGCGCCCGGCCAGGATCAGCGGGCGGTCGGCGGCGCGCAGCAGTCCCGCGATCCGGTCCAGCTCCTCGGCCGGTGCGATCCAGGTGTCCTTGGCCGGCAGCGGCTCCAGGTCCACCGGCTCGGTCAGGGCGGCGGTGGCGCAGTCGTAGGGGATGGCCAGCACCACCGGCTGCACGGTGCGGGCGGCCAGGTCGAAGGCCCGGTGGGTGATCGCCACCGCGTTTCCGGGGGTGGCGACCAGGGTGGTGACTCCCACCGCGGCGGCCGCGGCGGTCTGGTCGATGTCGGAGGGCCGCCGCCCCGTGGTGGGGGCCTCACCGACGACGAGGACCAGGGGGATGCGGGCCAGGCGGGCCTCGGCCAGGGCGGTGTAGGTGTTGGTGAACCCGGCCCCGTAGGTCGTGGTGGCCGCCCCGGTCCGGCCGGTGGCCCGGTGGTAGGCATCGGCCATGGTCACCGTGGCGGCCTCGTGCCGGGCGGAGGTGAAGCCGAACCCGCGGCTGGTGAGGTGGCTGATCAGATGGGCGTTGCCGTTGCCCATCAGCCCGAACAGGTGATCGGTGCGCGCGGCGATCACCTCTGCGACGGCGGTCGAGACCGTGGGCAGCGAGAGGTCGGTGGTCATGGGCGGGGTCCTTTCGGCGGGGCTCGGGGCGGAGCCCCCGGGGTGAGGGGGCGGGATGTGCTCGGGGAGGTCCTGCACGGGTGGAGCCGCCCGCCGGCACCCGTGGGGGTGCCGGCGGGCGGCTCGGTGCGCGGCCGGGGGCCGCTCGGTCAGTCGCGCCGCTTCTCGGCGGACTCCGCGGACGCGAGGATCTCGGCGGCCTCGGGGTGCTCGGAGACGTAGTCCCGGTGCACGTCCTGCACGTGCAGGTCGATGCCCTGGATGCTCTTGGGCACCATGGAGACCGCGACGAGCGAGATGATCGCCAGGACGGCGATGTACACGCCGATGGTCCAGGAGATCCCGGTCTCGTTGAGCAGCAGCTGGGCGATCATCGGGGCGAAGGCGCCGCCGATGATGGAGCCGAGCGCGTAGCCGATCGAGACGCCGGAGTAGCGCACGCGGGCCGGGAACATCTCGGCGTAGAGCGCGGACTGCGGGCCGTAGGAGAGGCCGAGGCCGAGGGTGAGGACCACGATGGCCGCGGCGAAGATCCAGGTGACCCCGGTGTCGAGCAGGAACCACATGGGCACCGCCCACAGGATGATGACGACGTAGCCGATCTGGAAGGTGCGCACACGCCCGACCTTGTCCGACATCGCACCGCCGAGCATCGTGAACACGAGCCATCCGAGGCCGCCGATGAGGGACGCGATCAGGGTCGCGGAGCGGTCCATGCCCAGGGACTTGGCGCCGTAGGAGGCGAAGAAGGCGATGACCAGGTAGCCGGCGGCGTTGTTGGCGGCGAAGATCAGCGCCGCGAGGGTGACCTGCTTGGAGTTCTTCTTGAACAGCTGCCCCAGGGGAGCGGAGGACTCCTTCTTGCGCAGCTGCATCTCCTTGAACACCGGGGACTCGTCCACGGCCTTGCGGATCAGGTAGCCCACGATGATCAGCGCCACGGAGGAGAGGAACGGAATGCGCCAGCCCCAGGCCTGGAAGTCCTCGGGGGACATCATCGAGGTGAGCGCGAACATGAAGCCCGTGGCCAGCAGCATGCCGATCGGCACGCCGATCTGCGGATAGGCTCCGAACAGGCCGCGCTTGTGCCGCGGGGCGTGCTCCACGGACATCAGGGCCGCACCGCCCCACTCGCCGCCGGCCGAGAAGCCCTGGATCACGCGGAAGAGGATGAGCAGGATCGGGGCCCAGATGCCGATGGTGGCGTAGGTGGGCAGCAGGCCGATCAGCATGGTCGCGGCGCCCATCCCCACCAGGGTGAGGACGAGGACGATCTTGCGACCGTACTTGTCGCCCAGGTGGCCGGCGACGACGGCGCCCAGCGGGCGGAACAGGAAGCTGATGCCCAGCGAGGCCCAGGCGACGACCTGGGCGAGGCCGGCGTTGGCGGACTCCAGCGGCTCGAAGAAGAGCGGGGCCAGGACGAAGGCGGCCGCCTGGGCGTAGATGAAGAAGTCGTACCACTCGATGGTGGTGCCCACGAGCGTGCCCGCGAGGACCTTGCGCTCCTCGTGGGACATCTCGTGCCGCCCTGCCGGGGCGGTGTCAGCGTGCGCCATGGGATCTCCAGTGTGGTCGGGGACGGGGTCGTCCTCGGCGGAACCGAACGCCTAATAACCGAACGTTCGGTAGTTCAAGGAGATCCTACGGAGGAAAGTGACACCTGTCACTATGGATGCACCACGATCGGATGCCGCGCCGGTATTGTGACGGAGCCCGCCCGTCGGCGAGGGGGCTGAGAATCGGCCGGGCACGGACGGCCGTGGATGCGCCTGCCGTCCGGGTGCTCCTGCGGCCCGGCCGGGATCCGCTCAGCCGTACAGCCGCTCCGAGGCCAGGCGTGCGCCGGCCGTGAGGGACTCCAGCTTGGCCCAGGCGATCTGCGGGTGCAGCCGTCCGCCCAGTCCGCAGTCGGTCGAGGCGACGACGTTCTCCCGGCCGACCACCGAGGCGAACTGCTCGATCCGGTCCGCGACGAGCTCGGGGTGCTCCACGACGTTCGTGGAGTGGGAGACCACTCCGGGGATGATCACCCGGCCCTCGGGCAGCGGGTGCTCCTTCCAGGCCTTCCACTCGTGGGCGTGGCGGGCGGAGGCGCCCTCGAAGGTGTAGCCGCCGGCCTCGATGGTCAGCATGAGGTCCACGAGGTGCTCGAGCTCGAGGTCCGTGGTGTGCGGGCCGTGCCAGGAGCCCCAGCACAGGTGGAAGCGCACCTGCTCCTCGGGGATCCCGCGCAGCGCGTGGTTGAGGGCCTCGACGCGCAGCCGGGTGAAGGCCAGGTAGTCCTCCACCGTGGGCTCCGGGTTGACCTGGTCCCAGGACTCCGCGATGGAGGGGTCGTCGATCTGCACGATCAGCCCGGCGCCGGTGATCGCCAGGTACTCCTCCCGCATCGCGTCGGCGCACGCGTACACGAGCTCCTCGTCGGTCCGGTAGTACTCGTTGGTCACGCGCGCGCAGGAGCCGGGGGACAGCGCGGCGACGAACCCGGTCTCCGCGCCCGTGGCCGCCATGGCGGCCTTGAAGTTGCGGACGTCGGAGGCCACCGCCTCCTGGCCGGTGTAGGTCAGCGGCCCGGTGATCTTCGGCTGCGCGGTCGAGGAGCGCCCGGTGAGGATGCCCGACGCCGGGTCCTCGTACGCCTCCCGGAACCGCTCCCGGTCCCGGCGGTCCGGGAAGCTGGTGAGCACCACGTGTCCGGGCGAGGAGCGGCGGCGCTCCGTGGACGCCCACCGGTCCTCGTCCGTGGGCGTCAGCCCTCCGAGGCGCGAGAAGGAGTAGTTCCACCAGGCCCCGTAGTCGACGGCGCTGGACATCGTGTGCCCGTACTCGCCGTCGTTGACGACGTCCACGCCGGTCTCCCGCTGGCGCCGCACGACGTCCTCGACGCCCGTGGCGAGCTCGTCCGTGAGCTGCTCGAACGTGATCGCCCCCTGGGCGTGCTGCCGGTTGGCCTCCAGGAGGCGGGGGGTCCGGGGCAGGGAGCCCACATGGGTGGTCTGCACGCGGTCGGTGTTCTGCAGGGTCATGGAGGTGCTCCTCGGAGTGGGGCAGCGGGGAAGGGTGGCGGGGAAGAGCGGCGAGGGCGGGGGCGGGCGGGCGCTCAGGCCCAGAGCCGGCGCGAGGCGATCTCGGCGCCGCGGGCGAGCGTCTCGAGCTTCGCCCACGCGATCTGCGGGTGCACCCGCCCGCCCAGGCCGCAGTCGGTCGAGGCGATGACGTTCTCGCGCCCCACGAGCCTCGCATAGCGCTCGATCCGGTCGGCGACGAGCTCGGGGTGCTCCACGACGTTGGTGGCGTGCGAGACCACGCCGGGCAGGATCAGTTTGCCCTCGGGCAGTGCGTGGTCCTCCCAGACCTTCCACTCGTGCTCGTGCCGGGCGTTGGCGCCCTCGAAGGAGTAGGCGCCCGCGTCGATCGACAGCAGCAGGTCCACCAGGTGTCGGAACTCGAGGTCCGTGGTGTGCGGGCCGTGCCAGGAGCCCCAGCACAGGTGGAAGCGGATCCGGTCCTGCGGCAGCCCGCGCAGGGCGTGGTTGAGGGCCTCCACCCGGACCTGGACGAAGCGCCGGTAGTCCTCGACGGCCGGCTCCGGGTTGATCTGGTCCCAGGACTCGGCGATGGAGGGGTCGTCGATCTGCAGCACCAGGCCGGCGTCGAGGATCGCGGTGTACTCCTCGCGCAGCACGTCCGCCCACGCGTAGAGGAACTCCTCCTCGCTGCCGTAGTGGTGGTTGCCGATCCGCGCGGCGGAGCCGGGGGAGAGGGCGGCGACGAAGCCCTCGGCCGCCCCCGTCTCCCGCAGCGCGGCGGTGAGGCCCGCGACGTCGGAGGCCACCGCGGCGTGGCCGGTGTAGGAGAGCGGGCCGGTCGCCGCCGGGAACACGGGCGGCGGCAGGTCCGGGTCGGCCAGGTGGATGCCGGAGGAGGGGTCCGTGTACGCGTCGTGGAAGGCGGTGAGGTCCCGCCGGTCCAGGAAGCTCGTGAGCACCACGCTGCCGGGGGCGGAGCGCTTCGGGACGTGGATGTCGTTGTCGTCGACGATCCCGAGCCCGCCCGTGCGGTCGAAGGAGTAGGTCCACCACGCGCCGTAGTCCACCGAGCGGGTCATCGCGTGGCCGTACTCGCCGTCGTTGACCACGTCGATGCCGGCCTCGCGCTGGCGGCGCACGACGTCCACGACGGCGTCCCGCAGCAGGCGGTCGAACTCCTCGGTACCGGCCGCGCCCGGGAGGCGGGCCTCGTTGGCCTGCAGCAGCTCCGGGGTCCGGGGGAGGGACCCGGCGTGGGACGTGAGGATGCGGTCGGCACTGTGCAGCATGGGGCGCTGTCCTTTCCATCGGTCCTGGCGGTAGCACCGGGGCGGAGGGCGCGGGGGCCGTCCGTGCGGGTTGCTGCGGCGTCGTCGAGCCAGGTCTCTCGGCCGCTCTGGATGGTGACGACCCCATCCAATCCCACGGCCCGGACGTTGCGCCATTCGGGAGCCGCGTGACGGGCATGACGCCGCGTGACGCGCGGGTCCCTGCTCGCCGTCGTGCTCCGGATCACATACCGTGACGGTGACCGGTGCCCCGGACCCTGTGGGCGCGGCGGACGGAAGGAAGGTTCCCCATGTTCCAGGACCACGGCCTCGAGGGCCGCACCGCGCTGGTGACCGGTGGAGCGAGCGGCATCGGGCTGGCCGCGGCCCGGGCCCTGGCGGGCGCCGGGGCGCACGTGGTGGTCGCCGACGTCGACGAGGCCGGTGCGCAGCGGGTCGCGGACGAGCTCGACGGGCGGGCGTGGGGCGTCGACCTGCTCGACACCGCGGCGCTGGCCGGGCTGAGCCTGGAGGTGGACGTGCTGGTGAACAACGCCGGCATCCAGAAGGTCGCCCCGATCCAGGACTTCGACCCCGCCGACTTCCACCGGATCCTCGTGCTCATGCTCGAGAGCCCGTTCCTGCTGGTGCGCGCGGCCCTGCCGCACATGTACGAGCGGGGCTGGGGGCGGGTCGTGAACATCTCCTCCGTGCACGGGCTGCGGGCCTCCCCCTACAAGAGCGCCTACGTCGCGGCCAAGCACGGCCTCGAGGGGCTGTCCAAGACCGTGGCCCTGGAGGGGGCGGCGCACGGGGTGACCAGCAACTGCGTCAACCCCGGCTACGTGCGCACCCCGCTGGTGGAGAAGCAGGTCGCGGACCAGGCCAGGGTGCACGGGATCCCCGAGGCCGAGGTCGTGGAGCGGATCATGCTCGGCGAGACACCGGTGAAGAAGCTCGTGGAGCCCGAGGACGTCGGCAGCCTCGTGGCGTGGCTGGCCGGACCGCACGCCGCCATGGTCACCGGCGCGTCCTACACGATGGACGGCGGCTGGACGGCGCGCTGAGCGGGCCGGGAGCCGCTCAGCGGTGGCCCAGCTCCCGGGAGAGCCGGTGGGCCTCCGTGAGCAGCGCCCGCCCCAGGAGCCCGCGGCGCTCCCCGGCGAAGCGGGGCTCGATCCCGGTGAGGCTCAGGGCGTAGACGGGGGCGCCGGTCGTGTCGAAGACCGCCGCGGCCATGCCCCAGCTGCCCTCCACGATCAGTCCCGGGTTCACCGCGAAACCCTCCCGCCGCACGTCCTCCAGCAGCTCGCGGATCCGCTCGGGGGTGTGCAGCGGGCCCCACTCGGCGCGGGCGGCGGACGTGGCGGCGAGGATCCGCTCCACCTCCGCGTCCGGCAGGTGGGCCAGGACCGCCAGGCCCGCCGAGGCCACGCCCAGCGGCAGCCGCAGGCCCTCGTACAGCACGTGGGAGCGGATCGGGAAGGCCCCCTCGATCCGGGCCAGGCACACGGTCTCGGGTCCGCGGCGGGCCGAGAGGAACGCGCTCTCCCCCGTGGCCTCGGCGAGCCGGCGCAGCGACGGTCCGGCCAGCTCCCGGATCGGGTAGCGGTGGGCCGCGACCGCGCCCAGCACGTAGAGCTCCGGGCCGAGCTGCCACGCCGTGCTGCCGGCCGGGCGGTCCACGAGCCCCTCCTCGGCCAGGCCCGTCAGGAGGCGGTGCACGGTGGGGCGCGTCAGCCCGGTCGCCGCCGCCAGCTCCGCCACGGTGCTGCCCTGCTCCCGCCCCGCGACGGCGCGCAGCAGCTGCGCGACGCGGTGGACCACCTGGGTGCCCGCGCCGGCCCCGACCTTTCCCGTCATGAACTCCACTATATGGACATTGCGGGACCTGATGGCCGGATGCTGAGGAAAGCCCGCGGGATCCCGGCGCACCGGTTGACCGGTATGTGGGGTGTTCCTAGATTGAGTCCTGGGTCACAGATCACCGACAGGAAGGGACAAGGGTGTCCAAGGTCATCGACAACGCCGCCGGGCTGCTGGCGGAGCAGCTGCGGGACGGCATGACGCTCGCCGTCGGCGGGTTCGGGCTCGGCGGGATCCCGCGGGACCTCATCGAGGCGGTCCGCGACTCCGGGGTCACCGGTCTCACGGTGGTCTCCAACAACATGGGCGTGGACGGCAAGGGCCTCGGGGTGCTGCTGGAGAACCACCAGGTGACGAAGGTGCTCGCCTCCTACGTGGGCGAGAACAAGCTCTTCGCCCAGCAGTACCTGGACGGCGAGCTCGAGGTCGAGTTCAATCCGCAGGGCACGCTCGCCGAGCGGCTCCGGGCCGGCGGTGCGGGCATCCCGGCCTTCTACACGAGGACCGGGGTCGGCACCCTCGTGGCCGAGGGCAAGCCGCACGCCGAGTTCGACGGCGAGACCTACGTGCAGGAGCGCGGCATCGTCGCGGACATCGCCCTGGTGCACGCCCACACCGGTGACACCGACGGCAACCTCGTCTACCGCTACACCGCGCGCAACTTCAACCCGATCGTCGCCACCGCGGGGAAGCTCACCGTCGCCGAGGTCGAGCACCTCGTGCCGGTCGGCGAGATCCACCCGGACCACGTCGTGACCCCCGGCGTCTACGTCCAGCACGTCGTGCAGTACAGCGGTGCGCCCAAGGACATCGAGCAGCGCACCGTCCGCCCCCGCCCTGCCACGGCCGGGCAGCCCTCCCCGCAGAACGGAGACCAGGCATGAGCTGGACCCGCGACGAGATGGCGGCGATCGCCGCCGTGGAGCTCTCCGACGGCGACTACGTCAACCTCGGCATCGGCATCCCCACCCTGGTGGCCAACAACCTGCCCGAGGGCGTGAACGTGGTGCTGCAGTCTGAGAACGGCGTGCTCGGCATGGGCCCCTTCCCCTATGAGGGGGAGGAGGACCCGGACCTCATCAACGCGGGCAAGCAGACCATCACGCTGCTGCCCGGGGCCTCGATCTTCGACTCCGCCACGTCCTTCGGGATGATCCGCGGCGGCCACGTCAAGATCGCGATCCTCGGGGCCATGCAGGTCTCCGGCTCGGGCGACCTCGCCAACTGGATGATCCCCGGCAAGATGGTCAAGGGCATGGGCGGGGCCATGGACCTCGTCGCCGGCACCCCGCGCGTCGTCGTGCTGACCGAGCACGTGACCAAGGACGGCTCGGCCAAGATCAGGACCGAGTGCGACCTCCCGCTCACCGGCGTGGGCGTGGTCGACCGCATCGTCACGGACCTGTGCGTCTTCGACGTCGAGGACGGCGGGCTCGTGCTGCGCAGCCTCGCCCCGGGCGTCACCGAGGACGAGGTCCGCGCGAAGACCGAGGCGTCCTTCCGCACCGAGCTGCAGGACGTCACCCCCGAGAGCGTCCCCGCCGAAACCGTGTCCGCCGCAACCGTGTCCACCGCACCAGGTGCTGCCGAGGAGAACCGATGAACACCCCGAACGACGTCGTCATCCTGTCCGGCGCCCGAACGCCCCAGGGCAAGATCCTGGGGCAGCTGGCGTCCCTCACCGCGGCCCAGCTGGGCGCCCACGCCATCACGTGCGCGCTCGAGCGGGCCGGGCTCACCCCCGAGCAGGTCGACTACGTGATCATGGGCCACGTCCTGCAGGCCGGTGCCGGCCAGAACCCCGCCCGCCAGGCGGCGGTCACCGCCGGCATCCCGCTCCGGGTGCCCGCCGAGACCGTCAACAAGGTGTGCCTCTCCGGGCTCGTGGCCATCACCAACGCCGCCCGGATGATCCGGGCCGGCGAGGCCGAGATCGTCGTGGCCGGCGGCCAGGAGTCCATGACCAACGCCCCGCACCTCGCCGCGGGCGTGCGGCAGGGCAAGAGCTACGGCGACCTCCGACTCGAGGACTCCGTGGCCAAGGACGGTCTCGTGGACGTCGCCGCCTGCGTGTCCATGGGCTCGCTCACCGAGTCCGGCAACGGCGAGCGGTCCATCTCCCGCGCGGAGCAGGACGAGGTCGCGGCCCAGAGCCACCGGCGCGCGGCCCGCGCCACCGCCGACGGCGTCTTCCGCGAGGAGATCGCCCCGGTGACGATCCCGCAGCGCAAGGGTGACCCGCTCGTGGTCGACTCCGACCAGGGCATCCGGCCCGACTCCACGGCCGAGTCCATGGGAAGCCTGCGGCCGGCGTTCGCGGCGGACGGGACCATCACCGCCGGCAACTCCTCGCCGCTGTCCGACGGGGCGGCGGCCGTGGTGCTGACCAGCCGGGCCTACGCCGAGCGCCACGGGCTGGAGCACCTCGCCGTCGTCGGCGCCCCCGGCCAGGTCGCCGGGCCCGACACGTCCCTGCACTCCCAGCCGTCCCGGGCCATCGAGGCCGCCGTCGAGAAGGCCGGGTGGTCCGTGCAGGACCTCGACTTCATCGAGATCAACGAGGCGTTCGCGTCCGTGCTGATCCAGTCCCTGCGGGACCTCGACTACCCGCTGGAGCGGGCCAACATCCACGGCGGCGCCGTGGCCCTGGGCCACCCGATCGGCGCCTCCGGGGCGCGCCTGGCCCTGCACGCGGCCCTCGAGCTCTCCCGCCGCGGCTCCGGCAAGGCCGCGGTCTCCCTCTGCGGCGGCGGCGGCCAGGGCGAGGCGCTGCTGCTCCACCGCGACTGACCCGGCTCCGCCCACGGGCCGCGTCCGGCGC
>NZ_LDNX01000033.1:0-17329 GCF_001027955.1 Kocuria sp. SM24M-10
GTCCGTTCTCGCCCCGTGCAGTGCGAAGGTCAGCAGTGCTGGTGTCTCACCCCATCCTGACGCACAGGGCCGAAGGCCGGCCACAACGCTGCCTTGCGGGACGCCGTCATGCGGGCCAGTGATCCCATCACCGGATACCAGGACACGCCCACACCGACGTTGAACTCGACCGCCACCATGAAGTTCAGCGATTCGTCCTCGAACGGGGCGATCGGGGATGCGTCCAGGAGCCCGCCCCAGGAGGTATTGACCACCAGGAAGACGAACATGATCACGGTGATCACCGCCAGCCCCGGGGCAATCCACTTGTTGAACTTCCCAATGGTCACAGGGCCGCGAGAGAGGATGAACCAGGCCAACAGGATTGCCAGCAACGAACCGACCACCACGGCAGGGCCGTACTGGTCCAGGTCGGTGCCGATGAATGTTGAGGTGACCTGAGAGGCCGCTCGCCCGGCCATGATCGCCAGCAGTGAGGACCAGCCCATTTCGGTCACCACGATCACGGTGAACACGAGAATGCCCACGCCCACCACCCCGAAGGCACCGCGCAACATGGTGTACTGCTCGCTGCCGTAACGCTGAGAGGCGACCACAGATGCCAGCACCATGAAGCACAACCCGATGGCGTTACCGATCACCATCGCGGCCACCCCCCGCTGGAAACCGACCAACAAGGCCGTGGACCCGCCCACCAAGAACGCCCATGTGGCGATCGCCAGGGCGGTGTTCACCCAGGTGAAGTCCCACCCACCCCAGGTGCGTTCTCCTCGCAACAAGGGGAACGTGCCGTACACGGATTCCCGGCTCAGTTCGTCCTGGGCGGACTCACCGGTCGACGTCGGTGTGGTGCTCACAGGAACATCACCACCAATCCGATGACGCAACAGCCCACCGCAACGAACACGTACTGGGCCAGCTCCGCCGTGGACATCGGCTGCCGCGAAGGGTCCCGCTCTGCTTCCTCGGCCGCGACCAGTTCGATGCGGCGTTCCAACTCGGCGGCCACAACCGGGGACATGCCCGCGTCGGTCAGCTCCGCGGCGGGCGTGTACCGCCGCGCGGAGTTCTCAACGGCGGGTGATGGATTCTCAGGGCACACAAGACCTCCTGCAGCGCACGAGACATAAGATTTATCCAACGGCGTTGGATTAAACCAGTGTTCTGCGCCACAAGCAGGCATGTCAAGAGCTCAACAACCGACCCCCTCCGCCCCACGGCGGGAACTGTCGCACGATCGGTGACATCTGAGCTGACTTGATGGCCGCTAACCGGGCCATATGTAAACCTGCGAGTGAGCCAGCTCCAAGGCCGGTGCTGATTTTCCCTGAGAGGTGGCGACGTTCCCGCCTGTGCCAGGCGGGAACTGGTCCCTCATGGAGCGGGGAGTGCTTTGCCGATCTGCGCGTTAGGATCGCGACCGAGCCATCTGGCCACGGGGATGAGCACAACCAGGGCGAGGAAGCCGGCCAGCACCACCGTCGGTACGGCCAAGGAGTCCTCGAAGTTGGCGATCACCACCACGGTGGCAGCGCCCATGTTCCGTTGGGATGCCGAGATACCTAGTACGGCTCTGTGATCTGCCTGTCCAGCTCCCACGATCCATCCGAGGCCGAAGTTTAGGCCGATGAAAGCCAGAATCGCCGCGATGGTTCCGGTGCCGACCAGCCCGGCCAGCTCGCGGTGGTCGGCGAGGAACTGGTTGGCCAGCATCACGACCATGGCTACGAGGCTCAATCGCCCGACAGGTGCCTGGGCCAGGCCCGCAACCATCGGGATGAATTGGCGCAGCAGTATCGCCCCGACCAGAGGGAGCAACATGGTTAGCAGCAGCACAGACGCTATGGCTCCTGGGGCGACCTTCACTCCGGGGAGCAGCACCGGCAGCGCTACAGGCATGTATCCGATGGTGGCCAGCAGCATGACCGCCAACAATGATGAAGACACAGCCATGTCCGCACGCGCCAGCTTGGAGAGCTTGAGCACGAAAGGCGCCCCCGCGGCACATGCCAGAACCATCAGCCCGGTGCGGGCCTCCTGCGGGATGTTGAAGACAGTGACGACGGCAAAGGCCACGACCGGGGCGATCACGAAATTGGCCGCCAGCCCTGCCACCACCAGGCGAACATTTCTGAGAGGTGTGAGGAACTGCCGGACCGTGTGCCCGAGGCCCACGGCGACCATGCTGGTGACTGCAAAGAGCGGGACTGCCACGGCGGCCACGGCGTCGGTGACGGTCTGCAGGTCCATACGGCTCATTGTGATCAGGAGCCGCAGTGAAGTAAGTTGACTTTTCCATCCAGTGGAAGAGGAAACCATGGCCGGCAACGCGACCACCCCCGGGCGTTCCGTCACGTCTCGGGTTCTGGACGTCCTGGGATCCTTCGACCCCACCCACACCAGGCAAAGCCTGTCCCAGATATCCCGGCGCAGCGGAATTCCGGTGGCCACCTGTCACCGGCTCCTCAAAGAACTGTCCGGGTGGGGAGCGGTGAGCCGTCAGCCGGACGGCACGTACACGGTGGGTCCTCGGCTGGCCAAGCTGGGAATGCTCGCCCCGATTCAACGAGGGCTCCGCCAGGTGGCGGCTCCTTATATGCAGGATGTTCTCTTCGCCACGCGTCAGATCGTCAATCTCTTCGTGCTGGACGGGACTGAGGCGTTGCTGCTGGATCGGATCGCGGGCACTCATGTCGGCGCCCCGATCGCCCGCCCCGGGGACAAGCTGCCGTTGCACACCAGCGCCGGAGGGAAAGTGCTGCTGGCCTACGGGTCCGCCGAGCTGTGGGAGACCTGCACCCAGGCACTCGTGCGAGAGACCTCACACAGCATCGTGGACGTCCCGCAGTTGGAGCAGGAGATGGCCTCGGTGCGTGCACGGGGATACGCCACGACGGACGGGGAGCACTCCCCCGGCGCGCACGGACTCGCGGTGCCGATCCGGGACGTGGAAGGTGGCGTGATCGCCGCTCTGGGCATTGTCACGCTGGCGAAGATCAAGGACGCTCAGCGCATCGTTCCGGCACTGCAGGTGGCGTCTGCGGCGATCACTCGTTCGCTGGGAGCTCCCGCCTGACGTCCCGCCCTCAGCATCAGGCCGAACTGACGGCGGGGACTTCGGCAGGCACCACGGTGTGGACCTCACCTGGACGCGCCACGCTGACGGGCCCGGCGTACTCGGTCGCGACTCCTGCCGTCCACTCAGCATCGGTGGCGACACCGGCCAGATGGGACAACACGACCTTGGCTGCCCCGGCCCGAGTGGCGACTCGCCCGACCCCGGCAGGGGTGGTGTGCGAGATTTCCTGGTGGTTGAGGAACTCCGGCCCGAAGTCCCGGGCTCGGTAGAACTCGAGATTGACGGCTTCGTGGACCAGCAGATCCGCACCACTGGCCAGCGTGGAGATGTTCAGGCTCTCCGTCGTGTCCCCGGAGACTACTGCCGACCCATAGGCGGTGTCGAAGCGGAAACCGAAGGCCGGGAAGATCGGCGGGTGCTCCACGAGGATGGCACTCACCCGCACGAACTCATCCTCGTAGACCACGAACGGATCCATCTGCGGGGTGTGTTCCCCGTCGGCCCCGGCCGCGGAGGCCGGCAACTCGATCTCCTCGACCCGGACAAGGTCGTACAGCGGCGGACGCCCCTCATCGACGATACGCACGTCGATGTCGTAGGAGTAGGCCTGCAGCACGTGCTTCACCAGACCTGCGATCCCGATCGCTCCGGTTCGAGTGTCTGCCGGGCCGGGGCCGAGGATCTGCACCGGTTCAATGAAGCCCTGTACCGGCCGACCCCAGTTCCAGAGCAGGTATGCGGGGATCTCAGCCACGTGGTCGGAATGCAGGTGGGTTACGAAGCATGCCTTCAGGTTCTCCCCGCGCAGGCCCACTGCATGGGCGGCCCGGGTGACTCCTAGGCCGAAGTCCACCAGGTAGAACCGGCCGTCCACGACGATGGCGGTCGCAATGCCAGGGCACTCGGAGCGGATTGCGGGGCCGGCGGCCGTTCCGAGCGTGACCACGTGCAACCCACGGGCCTGGTCGAGGGGGGCGTCGAGGGCAACGCGGTCAGTCATGGGAGGGCCTTCCGATCGGACGCGGCCTGCACAGGCAGGTGAAGTGATTTCACTCTGCCCGAGCCTCCCGGTCGGGAGAACGCGTGATTTTCACTGGCTGGAAAACGTCCTATGTGCTCCAGTTCACAGGCTCCTAGATTCGCTGAGACACTTCACCACGGCCCGCACTCCCTGCGGGTGCACGACGGGAGATCACCGCCATGACCACCACTGCCGTACCGCAGTCCGCTCAGCACGCCCCGCCGGGGCCGGGTATCGACCCTAAGGACCCGCGCTACTGGAGCAGCAAGAAGCGTTCCCGCTACGCGTGGATGCTGACCGGCCTGCTGCTGTTCCTCATGATGCTCAGCTGGGCCGACAAGGCGGTGCTGGGCCTGGCAGCCGTGCCGCTGATGGAAGAACTGAACATCACTCCGGAGCAGTTCGGCCTGGTCGCCAGCGCCATGTTCCTCACCTTCGGGCTGGCCCAGCTGGTGGCGGCCCCGCTGGCCAACAAGTTTCGGGCGAAGAGCATCCTGCTGGTGCTGTGCCTGGTCTGGTCACTGTCGGTGATGCCGGTCGTGGCCTTCGCCACCCTGCCGGCGCTGTGGGTGTCCCGGCTGGCCCTGGGGGCCGGTGAGGGCCCCCTCGCTCCGGTGCTCATGCATGCCGTCTACAAGTGGTTCCCCTCCAAGAAGGGGGCGACCCCTGCGGCGGTGGCCTCCTCCGGAGTGACGCTGGGCATCGTGGCGTTCGCCCCGGTGCTCGCCTGGGTCATCGCCCAGCACGGGTGGCGCACCGCGTTTGTGGCTCTCGCCGTGGTGGGCGTGGTGTGGTGCGCGGCGTGGATGATCCTCGGCAAGGAAGGACCGTACACTTCCCTGGCGGCCGAGCGCGAGATCGAGGGCACGGAGATCGCCGTCTCCGCCCCTGGGGCGTCCCGGGTCAGCGAAGAGAAGGTCCCTTTCTTCCGCAGCATCCTGAACCCGACCTGGATCTTCGCCGTCATGGCCTCGTTCTTCGCCTACTGGACCTTTACCCTGGCCATGTCCTGGGGACCGGCGTACTTCCAGAACGTCATAGGCTTCAGCGGCCAGCAGGCCGGTTCCCTCATCGCCCTGCCGGCCGCGTGGGGCGTCATCGCGACGATCGGTTTGAGCATCCTGATCCAGCGGCTGGACCAGCGGGGTGTGCCCAGCCGCCGGTCGCGCGGGTGGACCCTGGGTCTGGCCGGGGCCGGGGCCGGTACCGCCCTGCTGGCCTCCACTTTCGTCGCCTCCCCGGTGCTTGGGGTGGCGCTCATGAGCATCGGGTTCGGCACCGCCCCGGCCATGTTCGCCATCACCTACCTGGTCGTGGGCGAGCTGACCACGATCTCCCAGCGCGGTGGGCACCTCAACGTGGCCAACGCCGTGCTCACCACCGGCGGCGTGTTCGCCCCGGCCGTCGGCGGTTTCCTGATCGGTGGAGCCGCCACCCCAGGAGACGGGTACCGGTTGGCTTTCCAGGTCACCGCCGTCCTGCTCGCAACCTTCGGCGTACTCGCCCTGGCGTTCGTCAACCAGCAGAAGCAGCGTCTGCGGCTGGGCATCGAGACCTGATCGGTCGTGACCGGCACAGGGGCCCCGCACCGAGAACGGTGCGGGGCCCCTGTGCCGGACGTGCCGGCGCCGTCAGCCGGCGTGCGGGTGGGCGTTGACGGTGCGAGGTTCCAAGTACTCCTCCAGTCCCCACCGGCCGCGCTCCCGTCCGAGTCCGGAGCCCTTCCACCCGCCGAAGGGCGCGTCCAGCTCCACGACGGTGTGCTGGTTGATCCATGCCGTGCCGACCTCCAGCCGCGAGGCCACTGCGTGGGCGCGTTCCAGATCCGGGGACCACACCGAGGCGCCCAGACCGAACTCCTGGGCGTTGAGCTCGTCCACGGTGGCGTCCAAGTCGTCGTAGGCCACCACCGGCAGCGCCGCACCGAACTGCTCGCACGCCACCAGATCCGTGTGGTGGGGGGCGTCAGCCACGACGGTCGGCTCCAAGAAGTACCCCGGCAGGTCCGTGCCGTGGTCCCCACCGTGGGCGATGCGTCCACCCTCAGCCACCGCACGTGCCACATAATCCTTCACCAGTTGTTGCTGCCCGCTCGTGTGCATGGGCCCCATGGTGGTGCCTTCGGCCACGCCGTGGCCGACCCGTAGCCGGGATACAGCCTCCACCAAGGCCTCCGTGAAGGCCGCTGACTGGGCGCGCGGGACGTAGACCCGCTTGACCGCCATGCACACCTGACCGGCGTTGCGGAAGGCGGAGCCGGCAATCCGGGCAGCGGTGAACTCGAGGTCCGCATCCTCCAGCACGATCGCCGGATCGTTGCCGCCCAGTTCCAATGTCACCTTTTTCACGGTCGGTGCAGCCTGGGCCATGATCGCGGCCCCAATCTCCGTGGACCCGGTGAAGGAGATCTTCCGCACCCCCGGCATTTCGGACAGCGCCCTAGAAAGCACACCGCGGCCGGTGACGACTTGCAGCACGTTCTGGGGCAGGAACCGGTTGAGTACCTCGGCCAGCGCCCGGGTGGACATCGGGGTGGACGGGGAGGGTTTGGCGATGACGGTGCATCCGGCCACCAGGGCCGGTGCCAGCTTCACCGCCAGCAGGGAGATCGGGAAGTTCCAGGGTGTGATGGCGCCGACCAACCCTACGGGAGCGTACTGGACCTGCACGGAACGCTCGCCACGGACGGGCAGCGTCTCGACCAGATCCCACTCGAGGTTGGCGTAATGGCGCAACAACCCAGCTGCGACCTTGAACTCCTGAGTGGCCTCAGCCCAAACCTTGCCCTGCTCCAACGACAGGATCCTGCCGAGGTCCTCGGCCTCAGCCAATACCGCCTCGGCGGCATGGCGCAGCGCTGTCCGACGGGCCTCACGGTCTGCGGCCCAAGGGCGGGTGACCGTGGCCGCGGCGGCAATCGCCCGCTCGACGTCTTCAGGCCGGTGCAGAGGCACCTCACCCACAGGGTCCAGCGTGGCCGGGTCGATGACTTCGTAGGTGGCAGGCACCGGAACTCCTCCTCGATCGTGTTCTGGAAGTGCCCACCGACCGGTGGACGGACTTCCCTGCCTCCAGCATCGAACTCCCCTGTGACCAGACACACGCCATCTTCCACCCAGTGAAAAGTAGAGATGAATCAGCGTGCGCCACGCCACATAGTGGAGTGGAACCAGCCGAACCGCACGCGAAAGACCCTTCGAGCGTGTGGGGCCACCTTTCTGGAAGGACCACGTCCATGACCCTCGTCGGACAGACATACGCTGTCACCGGTGCCGCCTCCGGTATCGGGGCTGCTACTGCAGCTCTTCTGCACGAGGCCGGTGCCGAAGTGATCGGCGTGGACCGCAACACGGCCGCCGACTTCCCAGGGACCTTCGTCCAGGCAGACCTTTCTACGGCCGAGGGTGTCGTCGCGGTCGCAGATCGGGTCCCGAAGGGGATCAACGGGCTGCTCAACATCGCCGGCGTTCCCGGCACCGCCCCCTGGCGCCTGGTCCTGTCCGTCAACGTCTTCGGCGTTCGCGATCTGACCCGAGTTCTGCTGCCCAAACTCGTTCGGGGCGGCGTGGTCGTCAACCTGGCCTCCAACGTGGCCAGCGGCTGGACCGAGCGCCGCGAACAAATCATTGCTTTCACCTCCACCGAAAACCGGGAGGCGGCCCTCGACCTGGCCAGTGCGGATCCCGAGATCACCGGCAACTCCTACCGGTTCTCCAAGGAGTGCGTCCGCTGGCTGAGCCTGGAGACCGCCGCCTCCTCTCTCGGGAGGGCGCGCGTCGTCTCGGTCAGTCCCGGCCCGGTCCAGACACCCATCTTGGAAGACTTCAAAACGGACCACGGCCGCGACAAGGTCGAGGGCGCAGTCGCACTCCTGGGCCGTGCCGGGCAGCCGGACGACATCGCACACACCATTCGTTTCCTGGTTAGTTCGGAGGCCGCCTGGATCAACGGCACTGACGTCTGCGTCGACGGCGGCCTGAGCGCGCACCGCGCGGTAGCCACTTCGCTGTCCGTGACCGCTTGAGAGGAGGGACCATGACCACTGTGAACAGCGTTCCCGCCCCCGTCGTCGGCGGTCAACCAACCAACGGCTACCGGCACGAGGTCGAAGAGGTCCTCGTCGAGAAGCTCGAGACCGTGGCCGAGGGCGTTCGCCGAGTGACTCTGCGCTTGCCCAACGGCTCCGACTTCCCGCAGTGGGAACCCGGCTCGCACATCGACCTAATCCTGCCCCACCACATGCGCCAGTACTCCCTGTGCTCGCCGCTGGCCGACCGCAGCCAGATCCAAGTGTCGGTGCTGCGCACCCGGGACTCCCGTGGCGGTTCCGCCTACGTGCACGAGGACCTGGCCGAGGGTGACACCGTCCACATCAACGGCCCCCGCAACAACTTCCCCTTCCTCGACTCCCGCAAGTACCTCTTCGTGGCCGGGGGCATCGGCATCACGCCGATCCTGCCGATGATCGAGGCCGCAGAGGCCGCCGGCCGCGAGTGGCGCCTGGCCTACGGCGGACGCAGCCGGGCGTCGATGGCCTTCGCCGACGAGCTCGTGCACCGGTACGGGGACCGCGTCTTGCTCTACCCGGAGGACGAGGTCGGCCGCATCGACCTGGAAAGTCTGCTGGCGCTCCCCCGGGCGAAGATGCTCGTCTACGCGTGCGGTCCCGACCCGCTGCTGCGTGTGATCGAGGATTACTGCATGGGCTGGCCCCCGGGAGCTCTGCACTTGGAGCGCTTCGTCGCGGCCGACCTCGATGCCGGGGCCAGCGCCGAGCCTTTCGAGGTGGAGCTGACCGACACGGGCAAAACCGTCACTGTGCCCCCGGACCGCACGATCCTGGATGTGGTGGAGGAGCACGGGGTCCGGGTGCTCTCCTCCTGCCGCGCCGGGGTGTGCGGCACCTGCGAAACCCGCGTGGTGGCAGGGGAGGTCGACCACCGGGACGCCATCCTCAACGAGGAGGAGAAGCACTCGGGCGACGCCATGATGATCTGCGTCTCCCGCGCCGCCGCCGGGTGCCCCAAGCTCACCTTGGACCTCTGACCCACCGACCGACAACAGGAGCCACCATGACCGTCACCGCTGCGCGCGCCGAGGCCGTGTCCCTGCCCGACGATCCGTTCTCCGTCGAGAACATCTCGAACCCCTACTCGTTGCACGAGAAGCTCCGGGATGTCGGGCCCGTGGTGTGGCTGGAGAAGTATGGCTGCTACGCCGTGACCCGCTACGAGTGGGTCTATGAGATCCTCACCGACTTCGAGTCCTACTGCTCCAGTGGCGGTCTCGGCCCGAAGGACATTCGCAAGGAGGCCGAGTGGCGTCCGCCCTCGATCCTAGAGTCGGACCCGCCCACGCACACCGTGATGCGCCGGGGCCTGGCCGGGGTCATCTCCCCGTCCACCATGCGCCGGCTCCGGGAGCAGTTCGCCCCTTTCGCGGAAGAACTGGCCGACCAGGTGGTGGCCCGGGGCGACATCGACGGCATCAAGGACATCGCCGAGCCCTACCCCCTAAAGGTGTTCCCGGACGCGGTCGGCCTCCGCCCAGAGGGCCGGGAGAACCTGCTCCCCTACGGCGCCATGGTGTTCAACGCCTTCGGCGCGGACAACGAGATCCGGGCAGAGGCCTTCACCGAAGGCGAAAAGGTCGCCGCATGGATCATGGACAGCTGCGCCCGCGAGAACCTGTCGATCACCGGCCTGGGCGCCGACATCTGGAGGGTCGCAGAGGAAGGGCGCATCGCCCCGGAGCAGGCCACCCTGCTGGTGCGCGCCCTGCTCTCCGCAGGAGTCGACACCACGGTGTTCGGCATCGGCAACACCCTCTACAGCCTCGCCCGCCACCCCGAGCAGTGGGAGAAGCTCAGGGCCAATCCCAAGCTGGCCAAGTTCGCCGTCGACGAGGCCCTGCGCGTCGAGTCCCCGTTCCAGATGTTCCACCGCACATCCACGATCGATACCGAGATAGGAGGCGTTCGGATCCCCGCGGACGCGAAGATCCTGCTGTTCATGGGCGCGGCCAACCGGGACCCCCGCAAATGGGGCGAGAACGCCGACGTCTTCGAGCTCGACCGCAGCGCCTCCGGCCACGTGGCCTTCGGTATGGGCCTGCACCAGTGCGTGGGCCAACCCATCGCCCGGATCGAGATCGAGCTTGTCCTGCAGGCGCTAGCCAAGCGGGTGGACCGAATCGAACTCACCGGCGAGCCGTCCCCCTGGGTCCACAACGTGCTGCGCGGCTTCGCCCGCATGCCCCTGCGCCTGACGCCGCTGGCCCGGACAAGCTGATGCGCCTTCCGCTGGTCCCCCGGGCGCGAACGTCGCATCCAGCACGAACCGGGGATGCATCGCATGGATGAGTCCATGGCAGAGCGCCCCCGCTTCTCGGCGCGCGTGCTGGGCGGCGGGACGGAACCGGATCCGCGCTTCACCCTGGCCAACGAACGCACATTCTTGGCCTGGATCCGCACCTCTCTGGCGTTCCTGGCCGGCGGTATCGCGGTCGAGGCGTTCACGGAGGACCTCTTCCCCGAACCGATTCGCACCTCCCTGGCGGTGGTCCTGCTACTGCTCGGAGTGCTCATCAGCGCCGGCGCCGCCTGGCGCTGGGTGGGGGTGGAGCGCAGCCTGCGACGCCGAGCGCCCCTGCCGCTGCCGCTGATCGCGCCCCTGCTGGGCATCGGCGGGGCCATCACCTCCGGGGCCCTGGTCGTGTTCGTCCTGCAGACCTGAACGGGCCCCCTCGATGACCAGCTCCTCCCCACAGTCCCCGGACACACGGGCACCGCGGTCGGCGCACGACGACCCCGGTCTGCAGCCCGAACGGACCGTCCTGGCCTGGGGACGCACCGTGCTGGCGCTGATCACCGCCGCCGCCGTCTGCCTGCGCTGGGTCTCTCACCACGGGACGTTCGTCCTGACACTCTTCGCCGTCGCCGTCCTCACCGGCACGGCGGTCTGCCTGTCCCAGCGGGTCCGCTACGCCCGCAGCTCTTCGGGAATCACCGCCGAACGCGTCGCCGCCGACGTCCGCGGCGTGCTCTGTCTCGCTGCGGCCGCGGTCGTGCTCGGCTGCCTGGGCCTCTACGTCGTGGTCGTCCTCGCCTGATCTCACCGATCGCGTCCGATGTAGACCCACCGATAATTTAGATGCTCAGCGTGGGCAGCTCTCGGATGCGTCGGTAGAGCGTGGCCCGGGACATCCCCAGATCCCGCGCCACCTGGATGGCCGGCTCCCCCGACTCGATCAGCCGCAGCGCACTGCGGATCTGAGAATTCGTGAAGGTCTGCCGCCGACCGCCCAGGTCCTTGCCCGCGGCCCGGCGCTTGGCCACTGAGTCGGTGATCCGTTCGCGCTTGATCTCCAGTTCCATCTGAGCCAGGGCCGCCATCACCGTGAAGACCATGGACCCCATCGGGGTGGCGGTGTCTACGTCTACCCCGCCGAGGTTCAGCACCCGCAGCCCGGCGCTCCGGCCCCGCAGCGCTTCGGCGAAGGCCAGCATGTTCTGCGTCGACCAGCCCAGGCGATCCAGCGTGGTGATCACCAGCGTGTCACCCTCCTCGAGAGCGGCCACCGCCTTGTCGAACTGCGGACGTGATGCACGGCCTCCAGACACTCCATGGTCGACGTAGACGTCATCGCGCCGCACGCCGGCGGCCAGGAGGTCATGCACTTGACGGTCTACGTCTTGTTGACGCGTTGACACGCGTGCATACCCGATCAGCTTCCCCACGTTCACCTCGTCTGTCTCGCAACCTACCTTGAGTAGCTAATTCTAGAGGCAGAGATAAAGCACAAGGATACGAGACACCTGGATCCGCGGAATCATGCGGGAGCAAATTTATCGCACGAGACGTCTCGCATTCCATCCTTTGAGAAACATTCTGTATGGCTGCGGACGCGCTACCCGAAGAAGTCCAGAGGCAAGAGAAAAGTGAATCTTCGGCTGTCTGCGCATGAATGCATACTGCTCTCATGAGGGCGAGGCGGCAGGCGGCTTTGTGCCGAAACAGCGCGGTGGAATCATTCATTGCGGCCAACAAGACCCTTGTGCCGTGCACCGTGATGAGCCGATGACCCGTCCCAACCTCTCCGCCCTGCTGGCCGACCTGCGCCAGGAGGGAGACCTGCTCGAAGAGCTGCTGCGGCCGCTGTCCGCGGAGGACTGGGACCTCCCCACCCCGGCGGAGGGCTGGACGATCCGCCACCAGATCGCCCACCTCACCTGGACGGAGCGGACCGTGCTCACTGCCCTCGAGGAGCCGGAGGTCTTCGCGCAGTTGCGGGAGCGGTTCGCGGCGGAGACCGACGTCGTCGACCGCGGCGCCCAGGAGGGAGCCGCGCGGCCCCCGGCCGAGATCCTGGCGTCCTGGCAGGACAGCCGGCGCCGTGTGCTCGAGCGGCTCGCCGCCGTGCCGGAAGGCGAGCGCATCCCGTGGATCGGCCCGCCCATGGGGGCGCCCATGATGGCCAGCGCCCGGATCATGGAGACCTTCGCCCACGGCCAGGACGTCCGCGACGCCCTCGGGGTTCCCCCGGTCGCCTCGCACCGGCTGCGGCACGTCGCCCACCTGGGCGTGGCCACCCGCGACTACGCCTTCAAGCAGCGCCGGCTGGACCCGCCGGCCGAGCCGTTCCGCGTCGAGCTCACCCACGAGGACAAGACCTGGACCTGGGGACCGGCCGAGGCAGCTCAACGCGTCCACGGCCCCGCCCTGGACTTCGCCCTGCTCGCCACCCGGCGGCGGCACCGCCAGGACGGGAGCCTCGTCGCGGAAGGACCCGACGCCGACGCCTGGCTCGACATCGTCCAGGCCTTCGCCGGCCGACCGGGCCCGGGGCGAGCCCCGCGAGCAGACAGGCGATGAGACACGGACCGCCGCCCTTTTCGGGGCCTGATCTCTGAGGCTGATCAGCGACGACGGCCCGTTCCCTGGGACGGTCCCAGCCGGGCGGACACACTGACCGAGTCCGCGTTGAGTTCGCCCCGCTCGCGGAAGCGGTCGTCACCGATATCGCCGTACTCGGAGGTGAAGTACCTGCGCTCGCGGCGTCTTTCCCACGCCGCGGCGCCACGGTCGGTGGCGGAGGAATTCTTCGTCGAGCGCGTCGAGGAGACCACCCGTCCGCGACGCCGTGGCGGAGTCTGCGGTGTCTTCGCCTTTTGCGACGGTGCCTTGGCCGTCGACTTGCTCGCCGAGCGGTCCGGCTTCCGAGGAGTGCGTGGGATGGTGACCGTGCTGGCGGGTGCCACGGGCTTCTTCACAATGCGCCGGGACGCATCCTGCATCTGCCGAGCGCTGAGGCGTGTGTTGCTCCACGGGCAGAGGATCTTCCCCCGTCCCCGCCGCAGGTGGCTGGGATAGGTCTGCTCGAGCGAGGACATCTCCTGGTGCGCTCCGCAGTGGACGCAACGGACCGTGTAGACGAATTCATGGCCGTCCGGCGGCCGTACGACCGTCTTCGCCCGAGGAGCGGCCATGGCTGGCGCCGATCGCTGAGGAGCCTGCGGATGATTCCGCGTCGACGGGACGACCATGCCCGGCGCGAGCGGATCCGCCGTGGGGCCGGCCGGAGTGAGGGCAGCGGATTTCGGTGCCCCTGCCCGTTGAGGCAGCGGTGCCGATGTCGAGCGACCCACCGGTCGCTGGGAGGCAGGCTCCGGTGCCCGTTTCGGCGTCGACCGTTGCTTCCCCACGGGTCCCTCCTTGGATTGTCGAGTCTCCATTACCGGATAGTATTTCGCTCTGTTTGCGATCGCGATCACTGTGTGCGGCGGCTCACTGCGTGTCGGCACCGCGACAACACCCACCGCCGCATCGGTCGGACACGGAAGTCAGGAAACATGCACAAGTCCGGTGGCATCACGCCGCGCCGAGGTTCGTCGGTCCGTCATGACGGGGACATCGACGTGTCCGCGCACGTCAGGAGGTCGCCGAGCGGACGCATTCCGCAGTGGGTCCTGGAGGAGGCGCAGGAACACCAGCGGCAGGCGGGGATGAGTTCCCGTCAACGCCGCCGGACGCAGAGGCGCGCTACCCGTATCGCCCGGCAGTCCGCCAGGCGTTGGTCGAAGGATGTGAAGCGACGCAACCGTGCCTGGCGGGCGTCCCCCGCGATCGGGATAGTGCTGCTGGCGGCGCTGTGGGTCAGCCCGGACCTCTTCAATCAGTACGCCCTGCCGGTGATCCGCCCCTATCTGCCGAACGCCTCGGCGCCGCCACCCGGGGTCGAGGCTTCCCGCAATCCGATCGGCGTTCCACCGGTTGTGGCGGACATCGGCGGGTACCGCTTCATGGAGTCGCCGGATCCTGAGCAGGAGATGGTCGCGTACGACCCGTGCCGACCGGTTCGTGTGGTCGTGCGCCCGGACAACGCTCCTCCGGGCGGTGAGCAGCTGATCGAGGAGGCCGTCGGAGCGGTCTCGGCGGCCACGGGCCTGCAGTTCGTCGACGCCGGAACCACGACGGAAGCGCCCTCGAGTCGGCGTGAGCCGTACCAACCCGACCGCTACGGCCGCCAGTGGGCGCCAATCCTCATCGCCTGGTCCGACGCCGGTGAGCACCCCGATCTGGCCGGGAACGTGGCCGGCTTGGGCGGCAGCACGGTACGGAATGTCGACGAGGGTCCCTTCGTCTACGTGACCGGACAAGTGGTCCTCGACGCCCCTTCCCTGACCGCGATGATGGAGCGGCCGGAGCAGGTGCGCGCGGTGATCATGCACGAGCTGGCGCACGTGCTCGGCCTGGACCATGTCGACGATCCCGGGCAGCTGATGTACGGCGACAACAAGGGGCTGACCGACTTCGCGCCCGGTGACCGCGCCGGCCTCGCCAAGCTCGGCGCCGGGGCGTGCGTGCCGAGACTGTGAAGCTTCCACCCCGAGCGTGACGACGTGCCGCCGCTTCTCGGGGCCAGTCACACATCGCTGTCGCCCTGGTCCCGGGCACTGGCGAGCCCTAACGTGAAGGCCACCAGGCGCCACAGCAGCACAACAACAGACACCGGAGAGGGGGAGGGCATGAGCGCGCACACGCAGGACCAGGGCAACCGCAGCGTCACCGCACCGGACGGACGCCGCCTGGAGTTCCGGCTCATCGGCCCGCCCGGCGGCCTGCCGGTGGTCTTCCACCACGGCGCGCCTGGCGCCGCGGTCCCGTTCGGGCCGCTCGAGCGCGCGGCTACGGAGCGCGGGCTGCAAGTGCTCACCGTCTCGCGCCCCGGCTACGGCACCTCGGACCCGCTCCCAGAAGAGACGGCCCCCGGCACGGTGGCCGGCGCCGTGGCCGACACCCGGTGCGTCCTGGACGAGCTGGGTGCGGAGCAGTTCCTCGCCCTGGGCTGGTCCAGTGGCGGCCCGCGCGCCCTGGCGTGCGGCGCGCTGCTGCCCGGCCGCTGCCGCGCGGTCGCCTCGCTGGCCGGCTACGCCCCGCCGCGCGCCGAGGGACTGGACCCGGTCGCCGGGATGGACGAGGACAGCGCGGCCGAGTTCACCGCCGCCCGGCAGGGTCGCCGGGTACTCGAGGCCTACCTCGAGGAACAGGTGCAGGCCATGACCGCGGCCGCCTCGGCGCCGGATGGCGACGTCTTCGAGCTGCTGCGCGCCACGCTCCCGCCGGTGGACCGGGCGGTGCTGACCGGGGACTTCGCCGACTACGTCATGGGCGCGGCCGAGCACTCCCTGCGGCAGGGCATTGTGGGCTGGCGCGACGACGACCTGGCGGTGGACCGCCCGTGGGGCTTCGTCGTGGAGGAGATCGGCGTGCCGGCACGGATCTGGCACGGCCGGGAGGACCGCGCCGTCCCTGTGGCCCATGGGGAGTGGCTCGCCGCGCATGTGCCGGGCGCCCGGGCGCACCTGCTGGAGCACGAGGGGCACCTTTCCCTCGTGGCCCGGCTCGACCGGGTCCTGGACGACCTGCTCGACGCCGCCGTGGTCGACGAGGGCGGGATGTAGGGCAGGCACGCCGGAAGGGTCCGCGAAGAGAACCGACCCACACCGGCGGTCATGACAAGCGCCATAATTTCTTTTAGCGAATTCTTGTTTGAACCTTGTGACCCACAAAGATGTCGCCCTTTCCGCCCCTGCCAAGGAGCCGCTCACGTCGGCCGCCTAATGCTCCGTGAAGCATTCCCCGCGGTTTCTCGCGCCATAACGCGCGTGTCACCCCCGGACGCCCCGCCCCAGGGCAGAGGCGGACTCGCCGGCGGACACGAGTGGAACAGAGCCCCAGGTCAAGCCCACTTTTGTCTTGAGATGCGCCTACCAGAGGATCCCCGTCGGCGCCCCTCCCCAAGCAGCTTCGCGCGAACGCGAAGGCTCACGGCCGGATTGCAGCAGATTCCGAGACACGCCCGTGATGAAAACGAGACTTTCTCGTTACTTTTCGATTAGTGTTCTCTCCGTGCCGATTCCCCCACTTATCGGCACCCCCGTGCACATCGCCGAATTCTGCCGGTGCCCGGGGCCCCCTGAACACATCGCTCGGCAGAAGCGGGGGAACCAGAAACGGTCCCTCCCCCGGGACCTAGGGGTTAAGTCGCCAGGGCCTCCACCCTGCGACCGGGTGTCTCCCACCCGCATCCGACAGCTCACCTCGCAGGCAAGAGGGAGGACATCACTCATGCCCATCTTCCACTCCCGCACGCCCCGCCACCGCGCCCAGCGCTCGTTCCCCCTGGGGCGCACGGCGACCATGGCGGTCGCCGCCGGCGCCATGGCGCTCGGCAGCGTGGCCCCGGCCCAGGCCGCCCCGGCCGCAGCCCCCCAGCAGCTCCTCAGCATCCAGTCCCAGTCCGGCAAGGCCGCGACCATCGCCGCCGCGGCCAAGAACCAGCTCGGTGTGGGTCAGGACTGCACCTCCCTGGTCACCAAGTCCCTGCGTGCGGCCGGGATCAACCACCACGGGTGGCCGGTCTCCTACCTGAATCTCGGCCACCGGGTCTCCGCCGCCCAGGCCCAGCCCGGTGACCTGGTCTACTACGCCAACGGCGGCATGGGCTTCGCCCACATCGCCGTGTACATCGGCGGCGGCAAGGCCGTACACGGCGGCTGGAACGGCTACCAGACGGTCATCCAGACCGTCCACGTCGGCTCGGGCCCCGTCTACATCCGGGTGCGCTGACCCCACGTATGTGAGCGGGAGCGCGGTTCCGACGGAACCGCGCTCCCGCTCACATCGGGACGACGTCTGGAGCGGGGAAACCCCACGGCACTGCTCCCT
>NZ_LDNX01000034.1:0-13327 GCF_001027955.1 Kocuria sp. SM24M-10
CCCCCCCCCGGGAGCTGACCCACCACTTCCGCGACGCCGAGGTCGCCGCCGTGGTGGTGTGGGAGGCGATGGCGCAGGCCGCCCGGGCCGCGCTGGCCGACCTCGGGCTCGAGGTCCCCGTGCTCGAGCTCGGCGCCGGCCCCGGGCAGGAGCTCCCGGCGGCGGATCCGCTGCCCGGGGTGGTGGAGCGCGCGGGGGACGACATGGCCGTGCTGCGAGCGGACCGCGTCCTTCCCCGCGCTGCGGGCCGCGATCTCCGGCGGGGCCGCGCTGCCGGTCGAGGCGCTCCGGCGCTTCGAGGAGGCGTTCGGCACCCGCCTGCTCGAGGGCTACGGGCTGTCGGAGACCTCCCCGGTGGTGTGCTTCAACCGGTTCGAGGGCCCGCGCCGGCCGGGCTCCATCGGCACGGCGGTGCCCGGCGCGGACCTGCGGGTGCTGGACGACCGGGGGGCGTGAGCTGCCGCGCGGGGAGGTGGGGGAGCTGGCCGTGGCCGGCCGCTACGTGATGGCCGGGTACTGGCGCGACCCCGCGGCCACGGCCGCCGTGCTGCGGGACGGGTGGTTCCGCACGGGCGACCTCGCCCGCGTGGACGAGGACGGCGTCTGCTCCATCGTGGACCGCAAGAAGGACATGGTCCTGCGCGGCGGCTACAACGTCTATCCCCGCGAGGTCGAGGAGGTGCTGTACGAGCACCCCGCCGTCGCGGAGGTCGCCGTGGTCGGCGTCCTGGACGCGGCGCAGGGGCAGGAGGTCGCGGCGTTCGTGGTGCTCACGGCCGAGACCGCCGCGGACGGCGAGCGCCTGGTGCCCGAGCTGCGCTCCTGGGTGCGCGAGCGCCTGGCGGCCTACAAGCGCCCACGGCTCCACCGGATCGTCGGATCCCTGCCGAAGGGGCCCACCGGGAAGATCCTCAAGCGCGAGGTGGAGCGGCTGGGCTAGCGGCCGGCGTACTCCTCGAGCACCGGGAGCAGGTCGGCGCGCTCGAAGACCCGGGCGAAGTCGGCGGCGGAGTGGGCGCCGGCCGTCTGGGAGGCGCCGGCCTCCAGCAGTGCCCGGACGACGGCCTCGTTGCCCCGGAAGACAGCGCTCAGCAGCGCGGTCTGGCCGTTGTCGTTGACCCGGTCGGGATCCGCCCCCGCCTCGAGCAGCGCCGCGACGGTGTCCTCCTGCTGGTGGTAGGCGGCGAGGATGAGCAGGGTGTCGCCCTTGCCGTTGGTGAGGTTCACCGGGACACCGGCGCGCACGGCGGGCAGCAGCTCCTCGGTGCGGCCCTCCCGGGCCATGTCGAAGAGGGTGAGCACGTAGGCCATCTCCTTCTCGGTGAGCTGGGGGGCGGCCGGATCCTGGGGCGGCTGGGGGGTCTCGGTCACGGCGGGTCCTTACGGGTCGGCGGGCAGGTGCTGCTCGGGCAGTTTATCGGGGCCGGCGGCACTCGGGCACATCGCGGTATCCGGGTCTTGACGTTGCAGTAACTGCCTGGCACGCTCGTGTGACACAGCTCACCCCGCCCGTTCCTCGCGCCGGTGCCCGCGCACCGGGGATCCGGAGTCCCCATGACCAATCTCGCCACCCTCCTCACCGACTCGGCCGCCGCGGCCCCCGACGCCCGGGCGATCGTACTCGACGACCGGGTGCTGAGCTACCGGTCCCTCGACGACCTCTCCGCGCGGGTGGCCTCGATGCTCTGCGCCCGCGGCATCCGGCCGGGTGACCGCGTGGCGATGATCCTGCCCAACGTCCCGCACATGCCGATCGCCTACTACGGCATCCTCCGCATGGGCGGCGTGGTCGTGCCCCTAAACCCCCTGCTCAGCCCCCGGGAGCTGGCCTACCACTTCCAGGACGCCGAGGTCTCCCTCGTGCTGGTCTGGGAGGCCATGGCCGAGGCCACCCGCACCGCTGCCGCGCAGCTGGAGCGGGAGGTGCCCGTGGTCGAGGTGACCGCCGCCGGGACGCTCCAGAGCCTCGGCGAGGTGCCGCCGATGCCGGAGCTCGCCGAGCGGGCCGACGACGAGCCCGCCGTCCTGCTCTACACCTCCGGGACCACGGGCCGGCCCAAGGGCGCGGTGCTCACCCACCACAACCTGCGGACCAACGCGGAGCTCTCCGCGAGCCTGTTCAGCACGGGGCCCGGGGACGTCATGTTCGGCGGGCTGCCGTTCTTCCACGTCTTCGGCCAGACGGTGGCGCTCAACGGCGTCATCGCCTCCGGGGCCACGGTCACGCTGCTGCCCCGCTTCGATCCCGCCAAGGCCCTGGAGATCCTCGTCCGCGACGAGGTGACGATCTTCGCCGGAGTGCCCAGCATGCACATCGCGCTCCTGCACGCCGCCGGCGAGGGACCCGTCGAGGTGCCGCACCTGCGGGCGGGGGTGTCGGGCGGCTCCCCGCTGCCGGTGGAGATCCTCGAGCGCTTCGAGCGGGTCTTCGGGGCCCCCATCTACGAGGGCTACGGCCTGTCGGAGACCTCCCCGGTGGTGTGCTTCAACCAGGAGGCGCACGGCCGCAGGCCGGGGTCCATCGGGACCGTGGTGCGCGGGGCGCAGCTGCGGGTGGTCGACGACCGGGACGAGGACGTCCCCGTCGGCGAGATCGGGGAGCTCGTGGTGGCCGGCGAGTACGTGATGGCCGGCTACTGGCGCAACCCCGAGGCCACCGAGGCGGCGATCCGCGACGGCTGGTTCCACACGGGCGACCTCGCCCGCGTGGACGAGGACGGCTTCTACTACATCGTGGACCGCAAGAAGGACATGGTGCTGCGCGGCGGCTACAACGTGTACCCCCGGGAGATCGAGGAGGTCATCTACCAGTTCCCCGGGATCGCGGAGGCCGCCGTGGTCGGAGTGCCGGACGCGACGCTGGGCGAGGAGGTCGCGGCCGTCGTGGCCTTCCGCGACGTCCCGGAGGCCGGGACGGAGGCCAGGATCGACGAGCTGGACGCCTTCGTGCGCGAGCGCGTGGCCAAGTACAAGCACCCGCGCTACTACAAGGTGGTCGACGAGCTGCCCAAGGGGCCGACCGGCAAGATCCTCAAGCGCTCCCTCGACCTGGAGGGCGCCGGGCGCCGCGGCTGAGCCCGTTACGCCGGAGGGCCCGACCGCGCATCGCGGTCGGGCCCTCCTGCTGCTGCCCCCGGCGCTGCGCCGGCGGCACCGATCCGGCCGGGGCCCGCGCGGGGCCCCGGCCCGTGGATCAGTTGGCCATCATGGCCGGGTTCGCCTGGGGCTCGCGCTCCACGGACACGTGCTCGTTGGGCACGCAGTGGGTCATGGTCAGACCCTCCACGCTGCGCGGGCCGTTGTTGCCGAGGTTGGCCACGCGCTGCTGCTCCTCCTCGGTGAGGCGCTGGGTGGGCAGCGGGCCCAGGTCCTTGACGTCCTCGAGGGACACGCCGACGCCGTCGCCTACGCGGCGGCCCATCTCGTCCTCGACCATGTAGAAGTGCCAGACCATGCGCTCCTGGATCGGGCGGTCGCACTGGGACAGCGCGTCGACCAGGTTGGCGATGAGCTCCTCCTTCTCCCAGTCCTCCTGGAGCTGGAAGCGCTCGCCGGCCTGCTTGTAGTCGTTGGTCCGCTCGATCTGGGCGCGGGTCAGACGCGCGTTGATCTGCGGGCCGACCTCGGGCCGGTACCCCTCGGGCTTCGGGGTCTCCTGGACGCCGCCGATGATGGACGGCTCGTAGTTCACGTGCGGGTTCTGCCCCGGAGCGTGGTCCACGGCGTAGGCCATCTGGCCGTCGCGCTGGTTGGTGGCCACCGGCGTCTTCGGCGCGTTGACCGGCAGCTGCAGGTAGTTCGGGCCCACGCGGTAGCGCTGGGTGTCCGAGTAGGAGAAGGTGCGGCCCACGAGCATCTTGTCGTCGGAGAAGTCCAGCCCGTCCACCAGCACGCCCGTGCCGAAGGCGATCTGCTCGTTCTCCGCGAAGAAGTTCTCCGGGTTGCGGTTCAGCACCATGCGCCCGACCGGCTTCGGCGGGAACAGCTCCTCCGGCCACACCTTGGTGTCGTCCAGCGGGTCGAAGTCCAGCTCGGGGTGGTCGTGGTCCTCCATGACCTGGACCTGCAGCTCCCACTCGGGGTAGTCGCCGGCCTCGATCGCGTCGTAGAGGTCCTTGGTGTGCGAGCCCAGGGTCTGGGCCTGGATGTTCGCCGCGTCCGCGGAGGTCAGCGACTTCACGCCCTGCTTCGGGATCCAGTGGTACTTCACGAGCACGGACTCACCGGCCGCGTTGACCCACTTGTAGGTGTTCACGCCGAAGCCCTGCTGGTGGCGGTAGTCCGCCGGGATCCCGCGCGGGGAGAACAGGATCGTGATCATGTGCATCGCCTCGGGCGACTGGCTCCAGAAGTCGAAGGCGCGGTTGGCCACGGAGGCCTCGAAGTTCACGGGGTCCGGCTTCTGGGAGTGGATGAAGTCCGGGAACTTGATGGCGTCGCGGATGAAGAACACCCCGAGGTTGTTGCCCACGAGGTCCCAGTTGCCGTCCTCGGTGTAGAACTTCACGGCGAAGCCGCGCGGGTCCCGGGCGACCTCGGAGGAGTCGCGGCCGCCGGCCACGGTGGAGAAGCGCAGGGCGACGTCGGTGCGCTTGCCGGCCTCCTGGAAGAGCTTGGCACGGGTGTACTTGGCGATGGGCTCGTCGCCGTACTGGCCGTAGGCCTCGAAGTAGCCGAACGCGGTGGTGCCGCGGGCGTGGACCACGCGCTCGGGGATGCGCTCGCGGTCGAAGTGGCTCATCTTCTCGAGGAACGCGTAGTTCTCAAGGGTCGCGGGCCCGCGCGAGCCGACGGTGCGGGTGTTCTGGTTGTCGTGGACCGGGTGGCCCTGACGCGTGGTGAGGGTCTGCTCGGGAACGTTCGTCATGGGGTTCCTCTCGGGGTAGGGACCGGGTGTGCGGCACGGCCGGGACACGGGGGCCCCGGCGTTGCGGGTGGGCTCGTCCGGCACGGACGGGACCGTGCCCCCAGTATGTCGGAAGCGCCGGACTATTGCTAGTGATTCATAATTGCGGTGGGTCGCCGGTCGCCCGGACCGGCGTGCCGGACCTCCGAATGCATAAATACAACCGAGCGTGTATAGTCATGCACAGAGACGGGGCCCACGCCGTGGCGCCCGGACCACCGACGAAGGAGAACACCGTGACCGAGCGCGTAGTGCTGGCCTACTCCGGAGGCCTCGACACCTCCGTGGCCATCGGCTGGATCGGCGAGGCGACCGGGGCCGAGGTCATCGCCGTGGCCGTCGACGTGGGCCAGGGCGGGGAGGACCTCGAGACCATCCGCCAGCGCGCCCTGGACTGCGGCGCCGTCGAGGCCTACGTGGCCGACGCCCGCGACGAGTTCGCGGCCGAGTACTGCATGCCCGCCCTGCAGGCCAACGCCCTGTACATGGACGCCTACCCGGTGGTCTCGGCGCTCTCCCGGCCGGTGATCGTCAAGCACCTCGTGGCCGCGGCCAAGCGCTTCGGCGCCTCGACCGTCGCCCACGGCTGCACGGGCAAGGGCAACGACCAGGTCCGCTTCGAGGTCGGCATCCAGACCCTGGGCCCGGAGCTCAAGTGCATCGCCCCGGTGCGCGACCTCGCCCTGACCCGCGACAAGGCCATCAACTACGCCGAGAAGCACGACCTGCCGATCGTCACGACCAAGAAGAACCCCTTCTCGATCGACCAGAACGTCTGGGGCCGTGCCGTGGAGACCGGGTTCCTCGAGGACATCTGGAACGCCCCGACCAAGGACGTCTACGACTACACGGACGACCCCACCTTCCCGCCCCCGGCCGACGAGGTCGTCATCAGCTTCAAGGGCGGCATCCCGGTGGCCCTGGACGGCCAGCCCGTCACCCCGCTGCAGGC
This sequence comes from Kocuria sp. SM24M-10, assembly GCF_001027955.1. Lineage (NCBI taxonomy): Bacteria > Bacillati > Actinomycetota > Actinomycetes > Micrococcales > Micrococcaceae > Kocuria > Kocuria sp. SM24M-10. The sequence goes on from NZ_LDNX01000034.1 coordinate 5,859, forward strand.
CATCCAGGAGATGAACCGCCGCGCCGGCGCCCAGGGCATCGGCCGGATCGACATCGTCGAGGACCGGCTGGTGGGCATCAAGTCCCGCGAGGTCTACGAGGCCCCCGGCGCCATGGCCCTGATCGCCGCCCACCGCGAGCTCGAGAACGTCACGGTCGAGCGCGAGCAGGCCCGCTTCAAGCGCACCGTCAACCAGCGCTGGACGGAGCTCGTCTACGACGGCCAGTGGTTCTCCCCGCTGAAGCAGTCCCTGGACGCCTTCATCCAGGACACCCAGAAGCACGTCGACGGCGACATCCGGATGACCCTGCACGCCGGCCAGGCCACCGTCACCGGGCGCCGGTCGAACACGTCCCTGTACGACTTCAACCTCGCCACCTACGACGAGGGGGACGCCTTCGACCAGTCCCAGGCCCGCGGGTTCATCGAGCTGTTCGGGATGTCCTCGAAGGTCGCGGCGTCCCGCGACCAGCGCCTCGCGGCCGAGGGCAAGTAGCCCGGGAGCACGTAGGCTCGTGCCGAGCAGGAACGGGCACGACGACGGAGGGCCCCATCCCGGCGGTGGGGCCCTCCGCGCACGCCGGGGGACCGCACCCGGTCCGCACCGACGGGACCGCCAGGACGGCAGAAACCGCCAGGACGGCAGAAGGAGAGACATGGCGCAGCAGGACAAGCACGGCACCAACGAGGGCGCGCTCTGGGGCGGGCGCTTCGCCGGGGGCCCGGCCGACGCCCTGGCGGCCCTGAGCAGGTCGACGCACTTCGACTGGCGGCTGGCCCCCTACGACATCGCGGGCTCGCGCGCGCACGCCCGGGTGCTGCACACGGCGGGGCTGCTGAACGGCGAGGAGCTCGAGGGCATGCTCGCGGCCCTCGACCGGCTCGAGGCCGACGTGCGCTCCGGCGCCTACACCCCCGCCCCCTCGGACGAGGACGTGCACGGCTCCCTCGAGAAGGGTCTGATCGAACGGGCCGGCCCCGAGCTCGGCGGCAAGCTCCGCGCCGGGCGCTCCCGCAACGACCAGATCGCGACGCTCGGGCGGATGTACCTGCGCGACCACGCCGCGATCATCGCCCGCAACGTGCTCGACGTGGTGCAGGCCCTCCTCGACCAGGCCAAGGCCCACCCCGAGGCGCCCATGCCGGGGCGCACCCACCTCCAGCACGCCCAGCCGGTCCTGCTGTCCCACCACCTGCTCGCCCACGCCTGGGCGATGCTGCGCGACGTCCAGCGGCTGGTCGACTGGGACGCCCGCGCCGCGGTGTCCCCCTACGGCTCCGGGGCCCTCGCCGGGTCCTCCCTGGGCCTGGACCCCGCGGCCGTGGCGGCGGAGCTGGGCTTCGACTCCGCCGTGCACAACTCCATCGACGGCACGGCCTCGCGCGACGTCTACGCCGAGTTCTCCTGGATCACCGCGATGATCGCGGTGGACATGTCGCGGATCTCGGAGGAGATCACCACGTGGGCCACCAAGGAGTTCTCCTTCGTCACCCTCGACGACGCCTTCTCCACGGGCTCCTCGATCATGCCGCAGAAGAAGAACCCGGACATCGCCGAGCTCGCGCGCGGCAAGGCCGGCCGGCTCATCGGCGACCTCACCGGACTGCTGGCCACGCTCAAGGGCCTGCCGCTGGCCTACAACCGGGACCTCCAGGAGGACAAGGAGCCGGTCTTCGACGCGATCGACCAGCTCGAGGTCCTGCTCCCGGCCGTCGCGGGCATGATCGGCACGCTGGACTTCAACACCCGGCGCATGGCCGAGCTCGCGCCCCAGGGCTTCGCCCTGGCCACCGACGTGGCCGAGTGGCTCGTGCGCCAGGGCGTGCCCTTCCGCGACGCCCACGAGATCGCCGGGGACGCGGTCCGGGTCTGCGAGCAGCGCGGGATCGAGCTCTGGGACCTCTCCGACGCCGACTTCGCGCAGATCTCCGTGCACCTGCACCCCGGAGTGCGGGAGGTCCTCACGGTCGGGGGCTCCCTGGCCTCGCGCAGCGCCCAGGGCGGCACCGCCCCCTCCGCCGTCGCCGCCCAGATCGGGGAGCTCGAGCGGCAGGTGGCCGAGGTCGCCGTGTTCTCGCGGCGGGCCCCGATCGTCGCCGGGTGAGGCCCGGGGCGCGCGTGGAAGACACAGCGCTGCTCGCGCTGCTCTCGCGGCCGGCCCCCGAGGTCGCGCCGCGGCTGCTCGGCGGGCTCTTCGGCCACCGCGGCGAGGACGGCGCCGTGGTCGTGCGGATCACGGAGATCGAGGCCTACGGCGGGCCGGCCGGGTCCGACCTGCCGGACCCCGGCGCGCACACCTGGGGCGGCCGCACCGCGCGCAACGCCTCGATGTTCGGCCCGCCGGGCCACGTCTACGTGTACTTCACCTACGGCATGCACCACGCGGTCAACCTCGTCTGCCGGCCCGAGGGCGCGGCGGGCGGATGCCTGGTGCGGGCCGGTGAGGTCGTGGAGGGCGCCGAGCTGGCCCGCGCCCGCCGCGCCCGGGGCCGGTCGAGCCCCGTGCCCGACGCCGGACTGGCCCGCGGTCCCGGCAACCTGGCCAAGGCGCTGGGGATCGACCTCGGCCACGACGGCGCCGCGCTCGCGGCCGGGGACCCCGCCGCGGCCGGCTTCTTCCTGGTCCCGCCCGAGGGTGGGCAGCAGCCGCCGGTGGCCTCGGGCCCGCGCACCGGCGTGTCCGGGCCGGGGGGAACTCCCGAGTTCCCCTGGCGCTGGTGGATCCCGGGGGAGCCCTCCGTCTCCCCGTACCGTGCCGCCGTCCCGCGCCGGCGCCGCTGAGTCCGGCGGCCGGGCTCGGCGGACGCGCGGGACCGCTAGCATGACGTGCGTGAGCGAATCCGTTGAGCAGATGATCGAGCGCCTGTGCGTGAAGATCCCCGACTACCCGGAACCGGGGGTCCTCTTCCGGGACCTCACGCCCCTGTTCGCGGACGCCGCCGGCTTTCGGCGGACCATCGACGCCCTGGTGGACGCGTTCCGCGGCCAGTTCGACTACGTGGCCGGGATCGAGGCGCGCGGCTTCCTCATGGCCGGGGCCGTGGCCTACGCCGCCGGCGTGGGCCTGATCCCGGTGCGCAAGGCCGGGAAGCTGCCCCGCGAGACCTTCCGCGAGGAGTACGTCCTCGAGTACGGCTCGGCGGTGCTCGAGATCCACACGGACGACGTGCCCCGCGGCGCCCGGGTGCTCGTGCTGGACGACATCCTGGCCACCGGCGGCACCCTCGGCGCCACCGCGCAGCTGCTGCACCGGGCCGGCCTGCACGTCGCCGGGTTCGGGCTGGTCATGGAGCTCACGGACCTGCGGGGCCGCAGCCGCCTCGGCGGCCACCGTGTCCGGGCCCTGTACCGCGTCTGACCGGTGGCATCGTCCCCGGCGTTGCTCCTGTTACGCAACCTGCGGCGGCGCGACCGTGGGATCGCTGGGCGTACCGGTAGAATCGATGGTCTGTTCGATCCGGAACGAGGTGTCCACCCATGGCAGAGACTGTCGCCACGATGGCGGCCGAGCAACTTGCTGTCGAGCGCGCGTACGTCGCGATGCTCTACGACCGGCTCGACGAGCTGCGGGCCGAGAAGACGGCGGAGCTCGCGGCCGTGCGCCGCAGCGAGTCGGCCGGCAACCACCAGAACCGTGCGGAGCGCGACGCCTTCGCCTCCCACTACGAGGACCGCCTCGCCCAGCTGGAGGCCGTCGACCACCGGCTCGTCTTCGGCCGGCTGGACACGCACGAGGGCGACCGCCGCTACGTCGGGCGCATCGGCCTCGCCACCCGGGACCACCAGCGGCTTATGGTCGACTGGCGCGCCCGGGAGGCCGCCGCCTTCTACCAGGCGACCGCGCAGAACCACATGGGCATCCGCCGGCGCCGGCACCTGATCCTGGAGGGCCGCGACGTCGCCGCCCTGGAGGACGACGTGCTGGACCCGGAGATGCTCGACGACGAGGGCGTGCTCCACGGGGAGGGCGCCCTGCTCGCGGCCCTGAACCAGAAGCGCACCGGGCGGATGTCCGACATCGTCGCCACGATCCAGGCCGAGCAGGACAAGATCATCCGCGCCCCACTGCCGGGCGTGCGGGTCGTCCAGGGCGGGCCCGGCACGGGCAAGACCGCCGTGGCGCTGCACCGGGCCGCGTACCTGCTCTACGAGCACCGGGAGCGGCTGCGCAAGGCCGGGGTGCTCATCGTGGGCCCGTCGTCGTCGTTCCTCTGGTACATCGAGCGCGTGCTGCCCGCGCTGGGGGAGACCGGCGTGGTCATGTCCTCGCTGGCCGAGCTGTTCCCGGGCGTCGCCGCCGTCCCGGAGCGGGACCCCCGGACCGCCCGGCTGAAGTCGGGCCTGGACATGGCCGACGTCATCGCCCGTGCCGTGCGCGACCGGCAGAAGGTCCCCGCCCAGGCGCAGGTGCTGCGCGTCGACACGCACCGGGTGACGCTGACCCCGCGCACCGTCAAGCGTGCCCGGGACCGGGCCCGCGCCACGGGCAAGCCGCACAACGAGGCGCGCAACACCTTCGTGAAGATCGTGCTGCGCGAGCTCACCGAGCAGCTCGGCGAGCACCTCAACACCACCAGCGGCAACGTGATGGACCGCTCCTACCTCGCGGAGGACATCCGGCAGGCCCGGGACGTGCGGATCGCCCTGAACCTCGCGTGGATGCCGCTGTCCCCGCAGACGCTGGTCGACCAGCTGTTCAGCAAGCGGCACTACCTCGAGTCGGCGGCCCCGCACCTGGACGCCGCCCAGGTCGAGGCGCTGCTGCGCCCGGCCGGCAGCCCGTTCACGGTGGCCGACGTGCCGCTGCTGGACGAGGCCGCCGAGCTGCTGGGCGACCTCGAGCAGGCCGGGGTGCGCCGGCGGGCCGAGTCGGAGCGCGAGCAGCGCAAGGCCACGGACAACGCCGAGCGTGCGCTGCAGAACATGCACCAGAGCCTCGAGGACGTCGGCGCCGACGGCATCGTCACCGCCTCCCAGCTGACGGACTTCAACGCCGCGAGCCAGCACCGCATGACCGCGGCCGAGGCGGCCACCGCCGACCGCACGTGGGCCTACGGGCACGTCGTCGTCGACGAGGCGCAGGAGCTGTCCCCGATGCAGTGGCGGGTGCTGATGCGCCGGTGCCCCATGAAGTCCTTCACCGTGGTCGGGGACATCGCCCAGGCCGGCTCGGCCACCGCGGCGCACAGCTGGGGGGACGCCCTCGAGCCGTTCGTGGGGGAGCGCTTCGTCCTCGACGAGCTCACGGTCAACTACCGCACGCCGGCCGCGATCGCGGAGGCCGCCGTCGACGTCGCCCGTGCCGCCGGCCTGGACATCTCCGCGCCGCGGGCCGTGCGCGAGGGCGAGCCGCCGGTCGTCAGCCGGGTCGGCCCCGGCGAGGCGGTCGGGACCGTGCTCGACCAGGTCCGGTCCGAGCTCGAGCTCGTCAACGGGGGACTCGTGGCCGTGATCGTGCCCGAGGACCGCGTGCCCGAGATCGGCGCCGCCCTGGCCGAGGAGATGCCCGGACTGGTCGGCGCCGGGGTGCGCCGCCTGGACCGGCAGGTCGTGGTGCTCTCCGCCTGGGACGCGAAGGGCTTGGAGTTCGACTCGGTCGTGCTGCTGGAGCCGCAGGCCCTGCTGGACGAGGTCGGCGGAGGGGTCGGCAACCTGTACGTGGCCATGACCCGCCCCACCCAGCGCCTGCGCATCGTCGCGGCCGGCGGGCTGCCGGCCGGTCTCGACCGCTTCTGAGCCCGGACCGGGGACAGGGCGCGGACGGGATGCCCGTCCGCGCCCTGGTACCTTGGAATCCGTGTCGCACGCAATTGATCTGAACTCCCAGCACAACGACCCGGCCTTCGCCAACATCTGGCAGGAGCTGCAGTGGCGCGGCCTGGTGCACGTGTCCACCGACGAGTCGGCGCTCGAGAAGTCGCTGTCGGAGGAGAAGGTCACCTATTACTGCGGGTTCGACCCCACCGCCGCGTCCCTGCACCTGGGCCACCTGGTCCAGCTGCTCCTCATGCGCCGGCTCCAGCTGGCCGGGCACCACCCGATCGGGCTGGTGGGCGGGTCCACCGGGCTGATCGGCGATCCCCGGCAGACCTCCGAGCGGGTCCTGAACTCCAAGGAGACCGTGGCGCAGTGGGTGGACCTGCTGCGCGGGCAGGTCGAGCGGTTCCTCTCCTTCCAGGGGGAGAACCGGGCGGTGATGGTCAACAACCTCGACTGGACCTCCCAGCTGTCGGCCATCGACTTCCTGCGCGACATCGGCAAGCACTTCCGGGTGGGCACGATGATCAAGAAGGAGATCGTCGCCAAGCGGCTGAACTCGGACGAGGGCATCTCCTACACCGAGTTCAGCTACCAGATCCTGCAGGGCCTGGACTACCTCAACCTCCACCGCGAGCACGGCTGCACCCTGCAGACCGGCGGTTCCGACCAGTGGGGCAACCTCACCGCCGGCACCGAGCTGATCCGCAAGGTCGAGGGCACGGCGGTGCACGCGATCGGGACGCCGCTGATCACAAACTCGGACGGCACCAAGTTCGGGAAGTCCGAGGGCAACGCGGTGTGGCTGGATCCGGAGCTCACCTCGCCGTACGCCTTCTACCAGTTCTGGCTCAACACCGCCGACGCCGACGTGGTGGACCGGCTGAAGGTCTTCACCTTCAAGTCCCGCGCGGAGATCGAGGAGCTGGCCCGCCGGACCGAGGAGGAGCCCTACCGGCGCGAGGCCCAGAAGGTGCTGGCCTGGGAGGTCAACTCGCTGGTGCACGGGGTCGAGGCGACCGAGAAGGCGATCGCGGCCTCGGCTGCGGTCTTCGGCCGCGGTGAGCTGGGGCAGCTGGACGCCGGCACCCTGGAGTCGGTGGCGCGCGAGCTGCCCGGGGCCAGCGTGGAGGCCGGCCGGCTGCAGGTGGCCGATCTGCTGGTGGCCACCGGCCTGTCCGAGTCGAGGTCCGCCGCACGCCGCACCCTCAAGGAGGGCGGGGCCTACGTCAACAACGAGAAGGTCGTCGGTGAGGACGCCGAGCTGGCCCCGGACCAGCTCCTGCACGGGCGCTGGGCCCTTCTCCGCCGGGGCAAGAAGCACCTCGCCGCGGTGACCGTGCGCCCCTGACCCACGGCCGTCCGCAGCCGGCGCCCCGGTCCGCGAACCGCGTTTGCGGCGCCCCGGACGGGGGTGTAGTGTTCATCGAGTCGTCAGGCGGGGCCGAGAGGCCGGCCGGCGGCAGTTCCGCAAAGAGCAGCCCGGCCGAGTGCCGAGTCAAGTTCATGCGGAAACGACCGTCCGAACGGAACCGGATCGGGGGCCAGCGTCAAGTTGACACTCCGAAGGCGGGCCGCGTAGGATAGATGAGCTGCCTCAGGCTGGGAACACTGGTTCCGAGACCGGGAGGCGGCGAAGATACCACTCACGAGTTTCGGGGCCTTTCGGGTCCTGGTTCTTGGTCTGTTGTTTGAGAACTCAATAGTGTGC